>JAQXGQ010000139.1 GCA_029006795.1 Clostridiales bacterium
CGGACATACCAGATTTCCGACATTTTCCAATATTGCCAAATCCACATCTTCCGTTCCAAGACCATGAAGTCCCTGCGCTGTCATATCCGCATCCAGGTGACACATACCTCCCGTGTGAAGCTGAATCGCCTTTACTCCCAAGTCAGAAATGGTCTTCGCATCCACATCCGAATCAATGTCCGCCTCCATAACACCAATCCGAAGCTCCTCCTTTAACTGTTCGATGGTTCGTGTCAGTGTTGTTGTTTTCCCTGAACCCGGGGATGACATCAGATTCAGAAGAAAGACCTTCTTTTCCTTCAATTCTTCCCGAAGTTCATCGGCGCGTTTGTCATTATCCGCAAATACACTCTGTTTGATTTCTAATATTCGAAACTCACTCATACATCCCCCTTGTTCTGGTTATACCAGTTTTGATTTTATTTTACTTTTTTGTTAATTTTTTGTCAATAATAGTCATTATTTTCAGTATTTTCTACTATTTTGTGCTTTTGAATTTGTGGTTTTTTCACATATTCTCCGTTTGGTATGTGGTATAACCAGATTCCAAAAAAGTTCATGCACCACTTTTTTCTTCCTCATTCTTTTTCTCATAGGTTCTGTCACTAATGATATACCGAGGTCTCGCCTTAACCTCCATGTAAATCTTCCCGATATACTCGCCTAACACCCCAAGACAAATTAACTGGATTCCACCCATAAAGCACACAATACAGACCGTACTGGTCCATCCTGTCACGGTTCTTCCTAAAAACTGTGTGATGACCGCCCATAGAACCCCTATAAAACTCAACATAGAAACACCTAATCCCATACCGGTGATAAACCGAAGGGGTTTGACGCTCAGACTGGTTATCCCATCAAAGGCAAGTCCTAACATTTTTGAAAGAGGATAATGGGATTTTCCGGCAATGCGCTCATGTCTTTCATAGTAGACACTGGTACTCTTAAAACCCACCAATGGTATCATTCCGCGAAGGAACAGATTGACCTCCTTAAAATCTGCCAACTCCTTTAATACCCTTGCCGAAACCAGACGGTAGTCTGCATGGTTATACACTACCTCTGCTCCCAGCCTATTCATTAATTTATAGAAAGTCTGTGCTGTAAACCGTTTAAAAAAGGAATCCGTATCACGATTACTGCGAACACCATACACTACCTCGCAGCCGTCATGGTAAGCATCCACCATATCTTCCATAGCATGAATATCATCCTGCCCGTCACAATCAATGGAAATCGTAATATCTGCCATGTTTTTCGCTTCCATCAAGCCCGCCCAGACTGCGTTCTGGTGTCCTCTGTTTCTGCTCTGGCAAATACCGATAAAATGCTCGTCCTCTTTTGAAAGCTGCTCAATCAGCTCCCATGTCCGATCTTTGCTTCCATCATTGACAAACATAATGCGGCTGTCTTCACTAATTTTTTCTTTTTTGATTAAGTCATTCAATTCCTGTAAAAATAACCCGGATGTAATCGGCAAAACTTCTTCTTCATTGTAACAGGGAATGATAATATATAGTGTTGTATTCATAAAATCTTAAACTGTTCTCCTTATATTAAAGCACTCCAAATAAATGCGTCAGTTGATCCGTCTCCATAATTCTTCCACTGACAGGATTCTCTGCATGCTCAAGCATCGCCTCCACCTTGTTTGCCAACGTCACATCAATAAACCGATTGAAGTCAATTCCTCGTAGTTCAAAAAAGAGCAATGGCTGTTCATCTAAGCGTACACCGACGCCATAAAGTGCTGCAGCTACGTGTTTACACATCAACGCCCAATCCGGGCAGCTGCAGGAAAAACCAATTTCTTTCGGCTCCGGAAACAAACCGCCTTCCCCCTCAAACAGTTCCTTCATGTCAGTCGGGAAATCTCCCTGTACCAGTTTTTCTACATTTTCCAGTTTCGAGGAACAACGTTTGATGATGCTCTGACATTTTTCTTCGGAAAGGGGGCTGATTCTTATTTCTACCTTATAAGGTATCTTTCTTGTTCCCTGCACTCTCGCAAGCACTTTTCCTTTTTCAATCTGCAAATCCACGATTGCACCGGAACGGACATAGCGTTTTCCTCTGTCAATCCGACTATCATAATCTGCATAACGCTCTAAATTATGACACCATGCCTTTCCCCACCAGCTTTTTGCTATCTCTCTTCCGGAAGCTGCCACCGGTGCCATCTTCTTTCCTTTTTTTTCCTCTGTCTTTCTTGTTTCCTGTGCTCTGCGCTTAATTTCAGAAGATGTCGGCTGGCTGTAATTTTCTATATCCCAATATTTTCTCATTGTCACTCACATCCTATTCTAAACGAAGCAGTTTCATCAGTTCCTCATTATTGAGTTCCGTAATCCAGTTCTCCCCACCGGAGCCAATGACATTTTCTGCCAGTTCTTTTTTTCCGGAAATTACTGCATCAATTTTTTCTTCAATGGTATTTTTACATACCATCTTATGAACCATGACATTTTTCTTCTGCCCGATACGAAATGCCCTGTCAGTTGCCTGATTTTCCACTGCCGGATTCCACCAGCGATCAAAGTGAATGACATGATTTGCCTTTGTAAGAGTTAGTCCCGTTCCTCCTGCTTTTACTGACAGTACAATAAATGGCACATATTTCTCTCCCTGAAATGCCTCAACAATTCTAGTTCTCTCTTTCACGGGAGTACCTCCATGTAGCACATAACCTTTTGCATGAAAAATTTTTTCTAAATATTCTGCTAAGTATTCCGTGATTTCCTTAAATTGTGTAAATACAATGACACGCTCTCTCTTTTCATAAATCGTCTCACAAATCTCACGGAGCATGGCAAACTTGCCGCTTTCCTCCTCCGCATAGCCCGTCTGACCTAAATACTGATCCGGATGGTTACAGACCTGTTTTAGTTTCATAATTGCCGCTAAAACAACTCCCTTTCTCTGAATCCCCTCTTCGGCTTCCAAAAGAAGTTTTTCCATATCCGATACCACTTTCCGGTATAAGACAACCTGCCTTTTAGAAAGTGATGCGTAGTCTAACATTTCCACTTTTTCCGGCAAATCTGAAATGATGGATTTATCCGTTTTCAGTCTTCGCAGCATAAAAGGTGAAATCATTGTTTTCAAGCGGGCATATCCCTCGGGATGTTCCTCTAAATTTTTGCAATATTCCTTGAATTCCTTTGATGTCCCCAGTAATCCCTTATTTAGAAAGTCAAACAATGACCACAGATTTGTCAAATCATTTTCAATCGGCGTTCCCGTCATTGCAATTTTCATCTTTGTTTTCAGCTTTTTGATTGCCTTCGTCTGTTTCGTCAGAGGGTTTTTGATTGCCTGTGCCTCATCTAAAATAATGCAGTCCCATTCTATTTTCTGCATACCTTCCACTCTTGCTGCCATTCCATAAGTGGTTATGGTAAGAAAACTTTCTTCCTCCTGCAATTCTACCTCCAGCTTTGTGGATGTCTTTCCATGAAGAATACGGTAATCCATGGCAGGCGCAAACTTCTCTGTTTCTTTCTGCCAGTTTCCAATCAGGGAAGCCGGTACAATGAGCAGGCATCTTGCTTCTTTCTTACTTTTTCTCATTTTCTCCAAAAATGCCAGCACCTGAACCGTTTTTCCCAATCCCATATCGTCTGCGAGACATGCTCCAAAACCAAGCTGCTGCATATAATTAAGCCATGTGTAACCATTTTTCTGATAGGGGCGCAGTGTTGCCTGAAGGGACTTTGGTACTGCACTCTGACGAATCGTTTTCGGTTGCCGCAGACTCTGTAGCAATCCACCTAACCACTTTCCATTAGAAATCAAAACTCCCACATCCGCCTTTTTCTCCTCTGTCCCAAGTTCCATACGAAGTGCCTCCATCAACGTCATCTCACCATGGTACTCTTCCATCTGTTTTAAGAGTTTCTGCAGCTTTTTGTGGTCTACCTCTATCCATTTTCCCTTTAAATAAGCTAACCCTTCCGTCTGTGCCAATATTTTACGGATATCCGCCTCTGTCAACGCCACACCGTCCACCACCAGCTGTGGCTGTAGTGTCACAAGAGTATCAAACCCCAGCATAGAGGGTTTTTCTTCTCCCAGCTTTAAGCTGATATCCGGTGTGGACAAATGCCTGCGCCACCAGTTCGGGATTCTGCAAAGAATTCCCACCGCTTCGATTTCTTCCACTTTTTTTAGAATCTCATATGCCTCTTTTGCCGTAAGTTTCAGGGGATGAAACATCTCTCCGCTTTTCATAAAATCCCCTATCAGTTCTGAAACTTCTGCCGCTTTATTTAAGCAGGACAGCAGTGCCAGCAGTTTTTCCCGCTCATTCTGATACTCCGTCAGAGCGTATTTTAATGGTACATGGCATACTTTTCCATCTTTTTCCGTAGCGTAGGTAGCAAGAAATGCAAATGGATATTCCATGTCCTTGTTTTCGACCAGATGAAAGAAAATCCTCTCCGGCACATGAAGCTTCTGATTTTTCTCAGCAAGATACAGTGCGACCGTTCCATCGTAGTCCTTCATTTCTTTTCTATATACTTTATTCAATTCAGCAAATATATGATCTATCCACTTTTCCGTAATATGCTCTGCGCCAAGTGCAAAGGGAACCGCGAGAAGAATTTGTTTCTTTTCCTCATCAGAAACAGTCACTACCGCCTTTTCCCTTAAGATTTCAAGTTCCGGCATTTCTGTCAGTTTTTCCAGAAAATTTTTCACCAGTTTTTTTAAAAAAATGGCAGAAACACTCCCTGCCTCTGCCGAAGCCAAGCCATAATGATATAGTGCCTCATAAGGATTTTCCTCAAATAACTTTGCCCATTTACTGTCGCTTTCCGAAAGTTTTTCCTGTTGATGATCTACCACCACACCATTTTCTGTAAAAAAAAATTTTAATGCTGCCTCACCCATTGTATTTATCCTCTCTGCACTGCCAGTCTCTGCATTCAACCAAATTCTTTCCTTAGTATAGCGAATCTCCTCCTAAATTACAATGCGTGGCTTCACTTTTATTTTTATGCAAAAAAATACAGGATATGGTAAAGTGTTACTTTCTAACCATATCCCGTATTTCAACGATATTTCTGCATGCAAATTTATAATAACACGTCTCTTTCGGTTTGAACATGTCAAAACCGGAAAATTTGATATTTTTATTTTACCAGATTATATTTATTCATCCTGCTCATCTACCAAGCCATACTCTCTATAAAACCTTTTTCTGGCTTTTTCATCATTAGCGGCAAGGCTGGCATCGGCAATACGGTTATCTGCAAACAGGCGGCTCATAAGATTTGCAAGTAAATTTTCGCCTGTTTCTATCCCTTGTTTTCTTCCTTCTTTTCTTCCTTCTTCTCTTCCATCTGCAATTAATTTTGTTAGTGCTGTACACATATTTACCTTCCCATCCTCTCTGTAATAATCTTTGACTTTTATTAGTTCCGTTGCATTGGTATACAAAACCGCTATGTCGAAAGCGTCTTCCTCCATACTCTGATAGTATGGACTATTCTTTACCAACGCACTTAATGCCACGTCATCTTCCGAGCATCTTATAAAATCAAATACTTGGCGCACGTCTGTCTTAAAGCAATCTGTATTCTCTAACTTGCGTATCTCTATGACATTGATTTTATAATCCGGTGTCATCTCTTTTATATATTCAGGAATATCCGTAAAATCTATCATTTCACGCAAGGAATGCGAACCGTCCCAGTCTTCTGTTCCGCTGTACAGTATAAATGTGATTACCGGTTTTAGCCTACTGTCTTTCTTGAAACCATACAGATATTCTCCGGCACTTAGATTCTTTTCC
>JAQXGQ010000140.1 GCA_029006795.1 Clostridiales bacterium
TTGTTCACTTTGCGCGCCGGTTGTGGTATGCGTAGCATATCTTTCCTTTCCACAACCGTGCGCATCCCGCACGGAGTGCTTTTTATTTTATAGGAAAGGCGTATACTTTATCGCGTTAATTCAGCAAGGTATTTCCTATAAAATAAAAAAAGCGCTCTGGTTTCTACCAAAGCGCCATTGCTTTCTGTTCTTTCGTGTTCCCTGTTGTTGAAATTCATTATATCGAAACTGCGGTCAAAGTAAACCGAATTAAATTTGTATTTACCCAGAAAAAAATTAGATTTCACTTTATTCTATTGACCAAAGTGTATTAACTGACAATAGTAGCAATATCTACCATAAAACCAACAATTTCTTTTCTATAAGGAGGCAGCCATGAAAACACAAATCTACCAGACATTAAATACCGAAACCATCCTCTACCGCAGAGAACTTCACCAAATCCCGAAAACCGGAACCCATTTGCCCCAGACGTCTGATTATATTAAGAAGCGGTTATCTGACTTTGGGGTTTCCTTTATCCCCAATGAGGGGGACGGCGGACTCATTGCTTTTCTTGATACAAAAAGACCGGGAAAAACCATTGCCTTTCGAGCAGATATGGACGCTCTTCCTATTAAAGAAGAAACCGGCCTTCTCTACGCTTCCACAAACGGAAACATGCACGCTTGCGGTCACGATGCCCATATGGCAATTCTTCTTTCCACTATCTTCTATATAAAAGAACATCTTTCCGAATTTTATGGACGTTTCCTATTCCTCTTCCAGACCGGAGAAGAAATTTCAAAGGGGGCTCTTATTATGAAAGAAGAGCCCTTCTTCCTAGCGCACCAGCCGGATTATCTGTTTGGTCTGCACATTGGTTTACTGCATCCTGAAGTTTCCACCGGACAGCTTGGCATCTCCCCGGGACTTCTCATGGCATCCTATGATAAATTTCATATCACTATTACGGGAAAAGGCTGCCACGGCTCCACTCCCAATAAGGGAATCATTCCTTCCACCTGTGAAATAGAGGGCACCATCCGTGCGCTTTCTGCAGATATGCGTTCTTTCCTATGGAAAAGACTAATCGAAATTGCAGAGTTTTCTGCAAAATCCCTGCGTGCAGAAGCTAAAGTCACCATTGAGGCAGGTGCTCCCGCACTTAGTAACAATGCTCATGCCACTGTAGCATTGACCAAAGCAGCCGAAACTCTTTTTCCAAAGGAGGACATCGTTTCTCCGCTTTCCCCAATTATGGTGGGAGAAGATTTTTCCGAATACCTTACGGACATTCCCGGAGCCTTTTTCTTTTTAGGCGCAGGAAATGAAAAAAAGGATTGTAGTTACCCCCATCACCACTCAAAATTTCAGATTGATGAAGATGTTTTATGGAAAGGCTGCGCCCTTTTTATTGAAACAGCAAAACAGCTGACCTAACTTTTTTCCTGTATTGCCTAACTTTTTTCCGTTGTACTTCTGTCTTTCCTATGCTAAATTTATCCTATCAGAAGCGCAACGGAGTGTTTTTCATTCCGATTGCGCTTTTTTTCGAAAGGAGATTATTATTATGAAAGACATTATCACTGTTTCAACCGTTACCTTCAACGCTACCTGGGGCGATAAAGCAAAAAATTTAAACCGCATCAAAGGATACATTGAAGCGGCAGCCAAAAAAGGTTCTAATTTTATTGTATTTCCTGAAATGGCACTGACCGGATATGACGATGAGGAAGACAAACCAAAGGCTGAAAAAATGCAGTCCAAAGAAGCGGAGCTTATCCCCGGTCCTTCTTCTTTAGAGGTCGGAGAATTGACAAAGAAATTAGGTGTTTATGCCGTATTCGGTATGCCGGAAAGAGATCCTGACGACCCATCCATTATTTACAATGCGCTGGCTATCTGTGGACCGGAAGGACTTATTCGCTCCTACCGTAAAATGCACCTTCCTTATCCTGAGCCTCATTGGGCAACGAGAGGTGACAAGCCTTGTGTCATTGATACAGAATGGGGTCCGATTGGTATCTCCATCTGCTATGACTCTTACTGCTTCCCTGAAATGATGCGCTACGAAGGGGCAAAAGGAGCAAGAATGCACATCAACTGTACCGCTCTTGCAAAATGTCATGGTATTGCCCTCGGCACTACCACACTGGAAGCTCAGGTTATTGTAAATCAGATGTATGTCGTTTCTTCTAACCTCGGCGGAAAAGACCTCTACAACGAGTTCTGGGGTGGCAGCAGCATCATTGGACCAAGCCGTAACTTCTGGGAGGTTCACTACTATGCAGGCTATAAATTCACTGATTCGCTTGCTATTGAATGTGACATGCACACGGCAACCATTGACTTAACCCTTGCAGGACGCGATATCTTCCGTGCAAATCCTTTGATTGACGGTGCTACCGATTACCGCCCGGACAAATACATTGAGATGTGCAGAGATATTCTTGATGACCCTAACTTTGGGAAATAAATCTTGATTTAACATCAGAAAGGATAGGTAACCCCTATCCTTTCTTTTTCCCCCACTTTCTATTTTCCTTTTTCTTTAGATTTCCACGAATAGCCGCATCCAGTTTCCGAAAACGTTCTTCGTCCGCTTCCTCCTGCTCACGCATGAGGTAATTCATTTCTTTTAACACCTGTTCTCCCACATCTTCGCTGATGGATTTGCTCAGTTCCTGATTGTTTGCAGCTAAGGCCTTTCCCACAATCTCAGTCATCAGGTCTGTAAACTGCGCCATTTTATCGGTATTTTCTAAAATGCTCTGCTGCTGATTCTTTATTTCTTCCCGGTTTATACCTGCCGGTAATGTATTACTTCTAACAGCAGGTGCCGGCGGAGGTGCGGTTGTACTTTGCCATGTATCAGTTACCGCTGTTTTCGATGCTTCCCCTGCACTTGGCTGTTCAGGCGGTATCTGTCGCAAGTTCGGCTTTTTCTCTTCTTCCCCTATCTGAGCTGCCATCTGGGCAGCCTGTCCATTTAATGAACCATTATGTACAATCATGCGGATTGCTTTGAGCTGATATCCCTGTTCTTTTAACTCCTTTATCCTCTGAAATTCCTGAATGTTTTCTTTGGTGTAGTATCGATGCCCCATCTCATTTCTTGGGATGTTCAGTTCGAGTTCCTCTTCCCAGTAAC
Source organism: Clostridiales bacterium (assembly GCA_029006795.1). Lineage (GTDB taxonomy): Bacteria > Bacillota > Clostridia > Lachnospirales > Lachnospiraceae > Roseburia. Next base: position 3,134 of record JAQXGQ010000140.1, read on the forward strand.
GTAACACATGAGACTCCACATTCACAATATTTGCGGCGTCCGAAATCATGTAACGCACTTTTTCCATGTTGATTTTCACACCTTTCTCACCTTTTACGGAAGAAAACAAATTGTTCTTTTCCTTTAACCTACATTATAAGCAACCTACCTCCCCGATACAACGAAAATCGCTCGTCTTATTGCGACAACAAACGGCAGGCATGGGGAACTTTTTGTCATTTCATGCTTTCGTATACCGCTTACAAATCTTGCTTTTCAAAGTTTTTAATGGACATGCGGCACACCCCAACTGTCATAATCAAATACAATATAATACACACTACAAGTGCAATCATTTTATATCCAAGATACTGCGGATCCGGCGTATCTAAGCAATCCCGCACAAAAGGAACTGCATGGGTTGCAACCACATCAACTACTACCAAAACAAAAAAGACTACGGTTGCCTTGACAAAGCTGACACCTATTTTATCTACATTTTTATAGTAGCTATGGAAAAACATCAGGTTAAAAATTCCGAAAAGCAGAAATCCCTCTGCAATGAGTGCCATATTGGCATCCATTCCAGCCTCATTTCCCATTGGATTTACATTTTGACGAAGTATGGAAAATGGTACCATCAAAAACATCTGCAGCATTTCAAGTATTACCACAAAAGAAATCCTTGCTTTGACAATATCCTTTTTTGCTACCGGAAGTGTCATTGTATAAATGACATCCTGATTCTCTCTTCCCATCATGCAGGTGAAGAATACCGCAAGTGTCATATAAAAAAACATCACCGCATAAGGGTAGTTCGGAATCATAACCATCGCTGATAGTACAAGCATCAATGGGGTAATGGGGTGCATGGATAACAAAAATTCTTTTTTTAATAACTTACTCATACCTCTCCCTCACTTTCTAAATGGACCATAATAGCATCTAAATCAGCATCCGAAACTCTGCCTGCAAAATTACCAGCCAGTTCTGCGCGAACAAGTGATGTCCATCCGGTTTTTATTCGGCGTTTTCCTACTAACATTTCAAGCTGCTGTGCTGTCAGCTCATTTTCACTGTACTCTATCAGTTTATATGTATTTACAAATTTGGTAAGTGTTGATTTTTCTACAATCTGACCATTTCTGATATAAATAATATTGTCTGCACACTTATCCAAATCTGAAGTGATATGTGTAGAAAAAAATATTGTTTTTCCTCTGTCACAAAGATTCATAAAAATCTCTAACAGATTCTCTCTGGATACCGGGTCAAGTCCACTGGTAGGCTCGTCTAATATCAATAACTCTGCATTGTGGGACAGTGCCAGAGCAAGGGCGTATTTTATTTTCATTCCCATAGACAACTGACGAAATGTCTTGTTTTCGTCTAAGGCAAATTCTCTCATATAATTTTGATAAGCACTCTCATCCCATTCCTTATAAAATGATTTGGTGACACCGGTAACTGCCTTGAGCTTTTTGTTCGGATAATAAGTCATACCGCTAGAAACAAATCCAATTTTCTGCTTTGTCTCCATCTCACAGTGATTAATATCTTCTCCCCAGAATAAAATCTCTCCATTATCCGGATGTACAAAATGAAGCAAGGAGTTCAGTGTCGTTGATTTTCCCGCTCCGTTACGACCGATAAATCCTGTAATTTTCCCTTTTTCCAGTGTAAAACTCACATTTTTAAGTTCAAATGCGGGATAACGCTTACACAAATGTTTTACCTCTAAGACATTCTTCATTTCTTTTTTCCCTCACTTTCCTGTATTTTTCCAAAACCTTCAATAAAAAAATCTGTCCCCATCAATGCCAGTCCCCGCTCTTCATCTCCAAGTACCACCAGACTGTCACCCGGTTTAATGTCGAAAATCCGTCTTGCTTTTACCGGAATCACAATCTGACCTTTATCTCCAATAGTCACTGTTCCGAAAATATATTTTCCTTTTGGTGGAACCTCATCAATTCCATCTTTACCATTCTCATAATTTACAAGTGTATCTAACGTTATATCAAATAATTCCGCCAATGCATTACTGTGAATGACATCCGGCACACTCTCACCATTTTCCCATTTAGCAATAGTCTGTCTTGTCACACCGATTTTCTCTGCTACCTCTTCCTGTGAAAAATTATACTTTTTTCGTAATGTCACAATATTCTCACTTATCATACTTTTCCCACCTCCGTAACGCTATTTTATCATTTTTTTTTTTGCTTTCTACCAATTACTTTTAACAAAAAAGAGCTGTTTTGTTAAGCTCCGTTGCATTTTGCGTTTTTCAAGTTATCGTGGTCTGGTCAAATCTTCATGCAAGAACGCGATCTTCCTCGCTGCGAGCTGCGCATCCTGCACGGAGTGCTTTTATTTCATAGGAAAGATAAATACTTTCACACACTAATTTAGCAAGGTCTTTCCTATGAAATAAAAAAAGCACTCCTGTTAAACAGAAGTGCCCACTGTAAAATAACAATTGCAGACAAAATAAATATGATGATTATTGCTCCGCTTTCTTTATTGATAATAATGTCCCTTCAAACACCGCCGTCAGCTTCCGGCTGATTTCTTCTTCCGAGAAATTGCATACCCCCGTAACAATTAACGCACTGATACCGTGAGTAAATATCCACATATTTTCATATAGTTCCCTTGCCGCCTGTCCTTTTAGTCCGGTTGCCGTCTCGATTACCTGCATCACTGTCTGCCCAAGGTCACCAAACTGAAGCAGAAATTCCCCCGGTGTGAGCACGTTCTCTTCCTTTGTCATAAACAACCATCGATACAAATGCGGTTCCTGCGCGGCAAATTTTATATTTGCAGTTCCAACTCCTTTAAAGGGTATCTTTTCCCTGCTGCCTTCCTGCAGGCAATGCATATAGTACTCTTTTACTTTTAGGAATAGCTCCTGCTTTGCCTCCTCCATATTTCCAAACATAGTAAAAATAGGACTTGTCGAACATTTCAACTTTTCTGCAAGAGCGCGTGCATTCAAATTCTCAACACCCTGTGTCCTGACTATCTCAAATGCGGTTTGAATTACTTCTTCTCTACTGAACTTTGCTTTCGGTGCCATTTATCTGTTTTTTCTCCTCTTTAGATTTGCTCATTGACATACTGTTACAATATATATTTTTTGATATGTATCATTTAATACATATCGTATGTTACACATTAAACAAACTAGTCCCTCTTGTCAATATCTTTTTTTATTTAATCTATATTTCCTTCGAGCCGGAGTGTAAATCCAATCTCACAGCCCTTTTCTTTCTGGCTTTTACAGTAAATCGTCCCGCCATGCTTTTCCACAATGTATTTGCAGATGGACAGTCCCAATCCACTGCCTGGTATACTTGATGTGCGGGATTTTTCTGCCCGATAGAACTTGTCGAACACATATGGAATATCATCATTGCTGATACCCATACCATTGTCTAATACGCGAATTAGGACTTCTTCTCCTTCTCTGCTGGCAATGATATGGATTTTTCCACACTCTTTGCGATACTTCATACTGTTTTCCACAAGATTATACAAAACTTCGAGTATTCTTTTTTCATCAATAGAGACAAGTCTCTCTTCCATATCTACGGAAAATGAAAACCCCATATCCTGCTGTCTTACATATCCCTCCAGCTCTTTCATTGCTTTTTCAAAAAAGGAAACAAAATAGACCTCTTTCCTGTTGATTTCCAACTGATTCAACTGTGCATTTGAAAACTTAAGCAGCTCCTCTATCATGTCAATCAGCAAATCTGTCTTATCTATTACAATTCGGATATAAGATGCCCTTGCAGCTTCATCCCTTGCAATTCCATCCCGCATCCCCTCCGCATAGGCTTTAATAGTAGAAATAGGTGTTTTTAAATCATGGGAAATACAGGATATCAGTTCCTGCTGCGCCTTTTTTAATTCTTCTTCCCTTATCTGCTTTGTCTTTAATTCATCCCGCATCAGTTCAAAGGAATACGTCAGCTCTCCAACTTCGTCCGCATTTACCTCATGGTTGAAAACCCTTCGAAATTCATACTCATAATTTCCACGTATGATATGTTGTGCCGAAACTGCAATTTCCCCGATGGGAGCAAGCACACGACTGTTGCAATAAATGAGTCTTCCCGCAAGGAGTAAGACGCCCACCGCAACACCAACACAGGCTGGCATGACACACCATAACATTTTCTCATTATAATTCTCCCCCGCGAGAACCTCCTCCGGAATAAGATAGACTACAAACCCGTTGACTTTCCCTTCCTTTTTCAGCACGAAACTTTTTTTGACCAAACCATCCATGCTTTTTCCGAAGCTCTCATCCATCGAAAGTTCTTCCTGCACATTCACCCTGTCTCCTGCTTTCCTCGCAAATTCTGTATCCGAATAAAGGACAATTCCCTCTAGGTCACATACCAGATAAGGGTACTTCCATGACTCATATTCTCCCTGTTCGACCTTCACATTGTGCTCTGCTACTAAGAGGCGCACCTGATTTTCATAAGTCCTTATATCCACCTTTTGAAATCGCACCAGACTCCATCCGGCAGACAGCAAAATAACGACTGCCGCAAACACAGTCGTTATCCGATTCCCCATTCTGATTTTCTCTTTTCTTTTTTCCTTTTCCGTTACCATGCTTCCTTCTCTTCCTGCGAATCTGCGCTTAAGCATCAATTGCCAGTTTGTACCCTGCTCCCCATACTGTTTTTATGTATGTGCATCCCTGCTTTTTCAGCTTTTCACGAATACGGTTAATATAGACCGTGACACTATTATCGTCACAGACACCTTCATATCCCCACACCTGCTCATATATCTGGCTCTTTGAAAACACCTGCCCCGGATATTTTGCAAACAACAGGAGAATTTCAAATTCTTTTGTGGTCAGATTTAACATGGTGTCCTCTATATATGCCTCATAGCTGTCCGGTGCTAATGACAAAGTTCCGATACAGATACGCTCTTTTATCGGTACGTTTTGTTTTGCAGCATTTCCCTGATATCTGCGAAGCTGCGCCTTTACTCTGGCAACCAGTTCTAACGGACTGAAGGGCTTTGTCACGTAATCATCTGCTCCGATGCCAAGAGACACCACCTTATCCATCTCACCGCTTTTTGCAGATACCATGATAATGGGTACATCCGACTCACTGCGAATTTCCCGACAGACAGCGATACCATCCATTAACGGAAGCATAATATCAAGCAACACGAGATTTGCCTGCTCTTTTCTGAAATAGTCTAATCCTGCCTGGCCGTCATTACAAATTTTTACTTCAAATCCCTCTACCTTCAGGTATTCTCCTAAGATGTCTGCTAACTCTTTTTCATCCTCAATAATCAGTATCTTCTGTGACATTGCCCATCACTCCATTGTTTTTTATTAGTATAAGTTATTTTCTTCCTTTTTTCAATTCTCTACCAGCCCCGTTCCTGTAAGAAATGATAAAGCTGCTCTTCTCTTTCCTTTTCCTCTTCCTTTTTATATTCTCCTAAACGCAGTTCCCCGTCAATTCTTCCATCCCGCAGAAATAAAATCCGAGTGCCTCTGCATGCCGCCTTCATATCATGTGTTACCATAACAACGGACTGACCATCCTTATGAATTTCTGAAAATACATCCAATACATGCTGTCCCTGTGAAGAGTTGAGCGCACCGGTTGGCTCATCTGCAAATAAAATTTTAGGATGATTAATCAAGGCTCTACAGATTGCAACCCTCTGACGCTGTCCTCCGGAAAGCTGTGTTGGGAATTTCTTTTTCTGTTTTGACATATCAAAGCGCTCTAACATTCCTTCTATTTCTTCTTCAATTTCCTTTTTATTCCGCCCTGTTTTGTAAGTTGGACTTAAAATATTTTCATATACATTCAGATTTGGAATAAGGTTGATTCCCTGAAAGACAAAACCAATTTTTTCTTTTCTAAAATCAGCCATTTTACGCTCGCTCATTTTCGTAATATCTTCGCCGTCTAACATCACTTTTCCGGTAGTCACCTGATCCATACCACTTAAAGAATATAGCAGTGTTGACTTTCCAGAGCCGGAGCTACCCATAATTACGGTAAAATCGCCCTCATAGATATTCAAATCCATATTTTTTATGATATTTGTTACTTCTCCATCTACCAAAAAACTTTTACACAATACTTCTGTACGAATAATGCTGTTTTTTTCTCTATTTTCCATTATTTTTTCCTACCCTTCCATTTACTCAATTACCAAATCTCTTACATTTATCTTTCTGATTCCCCCTGAAGAAAGGAATGTACTAATGATAAATAATAAGAATACCGTAATATT
>JAQXGQ010000141.1 GCA_029006795.1 Clostridiales bacterium
TAATCTTCATCCTGTGTCACTACAAAATTATACATATGAAGCAATTCGACAAACTGGTCTAACACATGGTTCTTCCGAAATTCATTGCAGTTAATCAAAAGCAGTCCCGCATTAAAATAATGGTATCTATCAATGCCGAGCACTTTTTCTACATACTCCCCATAAGTATCTTCCTGTATCATCACCTGCTCATTGGCAGCTCCCACATAATTTTCACCCAGGTCATGATGATATAGTTCAGAGATATCCCCAAGTACGATAGTATCACTGTCAATATAAATAGCTTTGTCATACTCTGGAAACATCTCAGCAATAAACATACGATAATAGGTCGTTTTAGAATAATAATCCCGAATTGGAAGTTTCTCACTGACAGATTCCAAATAGTCTGTCACATTCTCAAAACGGATTTCAAAATTCTCATTCGACATGGAAAAGAGTACCTGCTTCATTTCCTCACAAATATCTGTGTTCATAATGTGAATGACATACTTATAGTCTTTTGAAGCATTCTCCATAATAGACCGGATAGAAACAATGGTATATTTTACAAAATTATCATCACAGGCATAAAATATTGGAATATGTTTACTGGTATTCATTCGTAATCTCCTTCACTTTCACATTCATATTTTTTCTTCAGATATAGATACTCATACAAAATATCATCAAATACATAATACCTAAAAATTCTATGGATATCACTGACCCTCCACTGTTTGATATTGTCAGTGTGAGGATAGGGCAGGTAAAACAGCCTCTTTGAAAAGTGACGTACCACCGTATGCTTATGTAGAAATTTCTGGTCATTAAATCTCTGTGGCAGCATTTTTTTCCGGGTGGTACTGCGGTAGACCGCACTCTGGTCTGCAAAGACTAGCTTCTTTTCTTTGATTAGCTTTCTGGATTTTTTAAGTAGTCCTGTTTCCCTGATTTTTTTCATATTTAAAAGCAGAACCCCTGCATTGATATAATTGGGATTTAACAGATATTTTCCATAATGATCTCTCGCTGCCGCATACTCATAATCTGTCACGTCAATGTTGTAGAGCAGCGTAATGTCGCGGTTAAATAAAATATCCACATCCAGATATAGCAGTTTTTCCGGCATTCCCTCCACCATATCTGCAAACAGCCGAAGCAGCGTGTAAGGAGAACAATACGCCGATTCGTTAGGGCAATGTCCAAATTCTCTCTCATACAATTCCGTCACATCCACCTTGATAACGACATTTTCCTGATTGTATTTTTGAGCTACTTCATTTAAAAAAGTAATTTGACTGTCACTGATTGGCGTATACTCCGGTTTTATTCTGCTAACGTCCATGGTATAGACAAAAAAACGAAAAGGTTCTTTTGTTGTACTACGCTTAAAAATAGACAACATACAGGTAAGTATCCCATCAAATACTTTTTCATTTCCTGAAAATAATATATTAATCATAATCTTCTTCCTTTATCTTTTCATAACGAACCAAAACTACCTCATTGTTTTTCGCCCTCTCCTTCATTTTTTCATAAACAAAATCCCTAAGCTGCTTTTTTTGTTCTTTTGCAGAAAGCCCTTCCTTAGGGTAAAACGGGCCATCTATATAAGTAACAATCCTCGGTTTGTTTCCAAATTTTCGCTTCTGATAGGTGTTAGTCAGACAAAATACCGGCACGTGATAACTCACCGGATACCGGAACGACAAATCTTTAAAAGGCCTTATATCCGTATAATAAGGCCAGATATGAGCCTCCGGATAAATCATAATGCACTGTTTTTTCTTTACACGCCTGTCAATTGCTTTCATAAAATTTTTCGCTGCATCCACATCATCCGGAAGCGGCAATGCCCCAAGGCTTGGGGTAATTTTTCCGAGAACAGGCATAGATACATTATTAGGATGCACAATCACAAAAACTGTTTTAGGTAAATTCACCATCGTAGGTATCAATGCATCTGCTAAAAAATGAGTATGATTTCCATACATAAAATACGCCTGCTTTTTAAACGGCTTTAACACTCCCTTATTTACTATTTTATGATGGAAATGCAGTTTCATATACAAAAATGCCAGTGGTATGGCAATGATACGATACCAAAACAGATGACTGACCGTATTTGCTTCATAACAGTATTTTCCATCTATCGTTTTTGGTGTGATATTATCCCCGGCGAATTCGTCTTCTAGCTCATTGCGGTAATAAATAACTTTCTGTTTCTCTTTCATAACAAACTTCCCCGTATTTTTAGTCTTCTTTTTCGCCAGTATTATTTTTTAACAATTTCAAATGATACTCTCCGAAAAATCCATTACATAAATTCGCCATGTATGCCGTATCATCCTTCATTCCCTGTGCAATCCACTCATTTACAACAGCATTCAATGCACCCTCATAAGCTACCAGACGATAACGTTCCTCCAGATTTTCTGTAGGGAAAATCTCATGCAATACAGGAAGTACTCCCTTTCCATCTTTCCGATTCAGCTTTGCCTGTACCAGTAATTTTATGGTATTTCCGTTTTCTCTGATAAGCGCAAATAAATCATTATACCACTGACAAATATTCTCCTGGTATTTAAAATCCTCCACCATCTCTGATACTTTCTGATAGATATTCTTCCACATATCCACCAGAATATCTTCTTTTGACCTATAATTTCGGTAAAAAGACTGTCTAGATACCCCGGATGTTTTTACCAGCTCCGTAATGGAGATTTTTTCAAAGTCCTTTTCATCCATCAGACAAACCAGAGCCTTCTGCAGACATTCCCTCGTAAGCTTATTTGCCTCCGAACCAGAAAGACGATATGTATTTCTCTCTTTCATTAATGTTTTCAATATATTTTCCATTTTTATTTCCTTAATCTTGTGTGATATATGTACCACTGTTACACATGTAACACATATATACCACAGGCTACAGACTGTGTCAAGAATACACAGACAGAAAACCACGCATTTTTTCTCAATATATATGTGCTTTTTGACGATATATAACGTATAAATTGATTTTGGGGAGGATAGAACATGACAACATTTGATTTTTCAGGATTGGGAAAGACACTGCATCCCGGAATGGATAAGCGTAGTGCTGCCGACCGCATCATAGAAAATTTAAGCACAGGAAACCTTGGATTAAATAAGACTTCTAAATTAACTTCTGATGTAAAATCTGTTATGGATTGTTTTGAAGTGACCACAAACATCTCCGAACTTTTAAGCCCGGCATGCGGCATGACTGAAGAAGAGAAGTCAGCTTACCTTGCCCATATTCAAGCGAAATTGAAAGCCGGCAAAAAATTAACAGCAGAAGAAATGCGCTTCTTACAGGCAGAATATCCTGATCTTTATCTACAGGCAGCAAGGGTTCAGTCTATGCGGGAATCCTTTGAGCGACAGCTAAAATCCTGTAAAACCAAAGAGGAAGCTGCCAATGTTTTTTCCACCTCCATGTCCATGGTAAGCGACAGTGACCCTATGAAAGAAGCTGTCACTGCCGCCTATGAAGATGCTTACCGTGAATATAAAGAAACTGACAAATACAAAAGTCTTCCTGAAAATGACAAGGAAAAGCGTGAAAAAGACAGCTAAAACCCGTTGATTCGTTTTCCTTTTTTTAGATAATAATACACACCATGCCGCCATTATTGTCGTTGACAATTTTCTGCATTGTATCCTGCAATTTCATCTGACACTCATCATCCATCATGGCAATTTTACCGCGAATGCCGTCTTCCATCAGTTCTCCAATGGATTTTCCGAAAATATTAGTTTCCCATGCACCCTCGTCACTCTGCTGTCCCTCTTTAATATAGGAAATCAAATCATTTGCCTGCTCCTCACTGCCCACAATCGGTGCAATCTCTGTCTCAATATTTGCCCGTATCATGTGAATGGAGGGAGAGATGGCTTTCATCTTGACACCAAACTTGTTGCCGTGGCGGATTAACACCGGCTCATCCATCGTGATATCGGAAAGTCCCGGATTTACCACACCATATCCTTTCGCCTGTACTTCTTTAAAAGCGTCGGCAACCTTCTCATAGGACTCTTTCAGCTCCGCCATCTCCTTTATCATAGAAATCAGCTCATACTCGCCGGAAATCGGTACGCCGGTAAGTTCGCTCATATTTTCATAATAATATTCTTCCCCGATATCCATACGAATTTTCACACAGCCCTGGGACGGGTCTAATTCCTCAATTTTTATCTTGGAGATATATTTTTCCGGTGCGAAGTTTACCCGGTAGACATCCTTTGTTTTCTGCATTTCTGCTAAAATATCAGCGGCAGTCTTTATTACTTCTGCTTTCATGGGATGATTCGGTTCTAACATCTCTGCCCACTTTGGTATAAAGAACTCCACCCTTGCCACCGGAAATTCATAAAGGATGCTCTCCAAAATCCGGTAGACATCCTCTTTCCGCAGCTGCTCACAGTTAACCGGTATGACTGCTGTCTGGTATTTTTCCCCCAGTTCAGAAGCTAAATTCACAGTTTCGTCACTGTAAGGCTTTTTCGAATTAAGCAGCATTACATAGGGTTTCCCAATTTTTTTTAGTTCTTCTGCCGTTTTTTCTTCTGCTTCTATGTAATTTCCCCGTTCTAATTCCCCAATACTCCCATCGGTCGTTACCACAATTCCCACTGAGGCATGATCTCGAATCACCTTCTCCGTTCCGATGGATGCCGCCTCCACAAAAGGAATCTCACGTTCAAACCAGGGAGTCTTTACCATACGCTTCTCGGAACCTTCCATATGCCCCGTGGCTCCCTCCACCATAAAACCGACACAATCAATAAGCCTTACCTTAATCCGTACCTTTTCATCCGTTTTATCCTCTCCCGGCAGAACGATTTCCGCTGCTTCCTGGGGAATAAATTTCGGCTCAGTAGTCATAATCGTTTTTCCCGCCGCCGACTGGGGCAGTTCATCTAAGGTGCGCTCTTTTGTGTGTTCGTCTTCCATAAAGGGAAGCACCATTAAATCCATGAAACGCTTGATAAAGGTGGACTTACCGGTACGCACCGGTCCCACAACTCCGAGGTAGAATTCCCCTCCCGTCCTGTTTTTAATGTCTTTGTATAAGTCAAATTCTTTTTTTGTGCTAATATCCATAAAAATACCCCTTCCATAGCTTATTTCAATCTATGAAAAGAGGCTTTTTTTTATGTATTATTTTTCTGTTTTATTAAGTACCATCAGCTTTCCCGGCAGACAGGAAAAATGGATTTCCGTTACATCCCCGCAATATTCCCCATCCGCGTGCAATACCATCGGTTCCTTCAGTTTGACTTCACAGTCCGCCGCATCTGTCAGATGAAATCCTTTTAAAGACTCATGCTTTGCCATCGCAAGCAATGGCAGACAAAAAAAGGTTCTCCACTTTGGAATACCAAACGCCTGACATACAGAGAGCTTTCCGTCGCAAAAGTCTGCCCCCGGCGCCATAGGAACACCACCTCCTTCTGCACGTAAATTCATTGCCGCAGCAAATATCATTTTTTCCCGATGCTCGGTTCTGCTCTTATCAAAGCGGATGGATGCCGCCACCGTTTTCATGGAAAAAAGGGACTCCACTGTTAAAGCTAAATAGGTTAATTTCCCCATATGTAAACGGTTTAGCACATTTTTCAGATGGGATTTCAATGCCTTTTTACATACGATGGCATCTAACCCCACTCCTGCGCTGATGGCAAAAAGTCTCGGTTTCTCTCCGCCATTCCGGCGCACCTGTCCTAAATCAATCCTCTTTATTTCCTCTTTGGGTTTTTCCATTGCAGAAAGAATATTTTCTAAATTCTCTGCCACATTTTTTGATGCCCCGATTCCCCGGATAAAGTCGTTGCCGGAACCGCCCGGTATGACACCTAAACGTACTTTTTCAAAATTTGTCATACCGTTAATCACTTCGTTTATCGTACCGTCACCACCCACTACCACAAGACCGATGTTTTCATCCGGCTGTTCGCAGATTTCTGCTGCGAGCAGGGCTGCATGTCCCTCATATTCCGTCACATATGCCCGGTAACTTATCTGCCGTTCCTCTAATATCTGCCGTACCTCTTTCCATGTACTTTCTGTCCGGCTGCTGCCGGAACGTTCATTTATAATAAAGTAAAGCATTTGTTCTCTCCCCCCATTTTATCCATTGGTATATCGCAAATTTTAACATAGAACATTCTCACAGGCAACTGCAGTATCCCAAAAAAGTGACAGGAGACATGCTCTCTGCAAAGCACATCCCCTGCCGGTTAAACTCTTTTATTTCTTTTTCTTCTTATCTTTTTTCTTGCCGTTGTCTTTTTTTCCTTCCGCTTTCACATCTTCTGCCTCTGCGTCTGTTGTTTCTGTTTCAGGATCTTTTCTGACACGTCCGTACATCTGCATATATTTTAACAGCTGCTTTGCCAGTTTTGTGGTAATCTGGTCTGAGGTAGCTCTCCACTCCCAGTTGCCGCCTAAGGTAGACGGTGTATTCATACGTCCTTCACCACCGATACCGATGATATCCTGCATCGGAACAATGGCAAGATCACCGACAGACGCCCATGCACCACGCATCATACCCCAGTTGTAACCTTCCTCTTTTGTGAGGTTTAAGTACTCTTTGGCAAACTTGACACTTTCCTTCGGTGCAGATTTCATCCAGCCTAAAATCGTGTCATTGTCATGGGTTCCGGTATAAACCACACAGTGTGTCGGATAATTATGCGGAAGATAATCACTGCCCTCACGGGAATCAAAAGCAAACTGTATTACCTTCATTCCCGGGAAACCGGAATCTTTTACCAGTTTAATAACAGAAGGTGTTAAGAAACCTAAATCTTCCACAATAATATTTAACTTTCCTAACTTTTTCTCTAAGGTTTTGAATAAATCCATACCAGGACCTTCACGCCACTCACCGTTTTTGGCAGTGTCATCCTTTGCCGGAATAGCATAATAGGAATCAAAACCACGGAAGTGATCAATGCGGACAATATCGTATAATTTTGACATGGCTTTAATTCGCTTTGTCCACCATGTGTAATCATCTTTTTTCATAACATCCCAACGGAACAGTGGATTTCCCCAGAGCTGTCCATCCTCTGAGAAAGCATCCGGCGGACATCCTGCCACGTCAATCGGGTCTAAGTTTTTATCTAAGTAGAACTGCTCCGGATTTGCCCATACATCAGCGCTATCTCCGGCAACATAAATCGGCACATCTCCGATAATCTCAATTCCTTTTTCATTGATATATGCCTTTAACTCCCACCACTGTTTGAAAAACAGATACTGAAGCATCTTATAGAAGTTAATGTCTTCTGCATACTCGGCTCTTGCAGCTGCAATTACTTCCGGTTTTCTTGTCTTTAAATCTTTCTCCCATTCGAACCATGCCACACCGCCATTGGCGTCTTTTAATGCCATAAAGAGTGCATATTCCTCTAACCAGTCTGCTTCCTCTTTACAGAATTTCTTAAAATCCTCCGGCTCATTTTTGATAAAACGGGCATATGCTTTTTTCAGCAGCGGGTAACGTGATTCATAAATAACCCCATAATCCACATAGTGCGGATTGCTTCCCCACGGAAATGATTCACATTCCTTTTTGGTCAGTAACTTATCCTTACAAAGATACTCTAAATCAATGAAATAGGGATTGCCGGCAAAACTGGAAAAAGACTGATACGGCGAATCTCCATAACTGGTCGGACAAATTGGCAATATCTGCCAATATTTCTGACCTGATTTTTCCAAAAAGTCTGCAAATTTTCTCGCTTCCTTTCCCATCGTTCCGATTCCATAAGGAGATGGAAGGGAAGAAATGTGCATTAACACACCACTGCTTCTCATAACAATTGTTCCTCCTTGATAATTAACTTATATTGTTCCAATACTCTCCCCGCTTACAAACTCAAAAGGAACAATTTCGTGAATAGGATCTTTTTTCAATTCAATTTGTCCGAACAAAATCTCCACACTCCTGGTTGCAAGGGTTTTGTACTGTTGTTTGATGGTCGCCAATTTGGGATTATAATATTCTGCCAAAGCCGTACCATCAAAGCCAATGACGGAAATATCCTCCGGTATCCGGTAATTCATATCCCTCAGTGCCCGGATAGCTCCGATTGCCATCACATCTGACATAGCAAAAACAGCTGTCACCTGGGGATATTTTTTTATCAGCCTCTCCATAGCACGGTAGGCACTGTCATAGGAGAACCGTGCTTTTTCATAACAGGTTTCCGGCTTTATCGGCATTCCATGTTCTTCAAAGCTTTGTCTGCATCCTAAATAACGCTGACGACTGGTATAAGACTTTTCGATATCACCGCCTAAGATTCCAATATCTTTGTGTCCTGCCGCAAAAAGGGCATCCACAGCACATTTTCCTGCTGCAATATCATCTGTTGCCACGCTCGACAAATTAGAGAAGTTCATATCATTGGCACGGTTTGTCACCAGAACACAAGGAATATCCACATGGGAAAATCCCTTTTTAAAATATTCCGGATTACCTCCTAAAAACAGAAGCCCTAAAGGTTTCCGTTCCCGGCAGAGTAATTCCGCTTCTTCCACCTCATCTGCATCCTCATCTAAGTAAGAAACCACCAGCGTATACTGCGTCTTTCCTATCATCTGCTGGATTTCCTCCACAATACTTGCAAAAAGCATATTGGAAATACCCTTTACCAGAACACCGATCGATTTGGAATTATTCTGCTTTAAATGCTTCGCGTTATTATTGGGAACAAAGTTATACTCTGCCACCACTTCTTCAATTTTTTTCTTTGCGTCGGGGCTGACATCATTTCTGTGATTCAGTACACGTGACACGGTACTGACGGAATATCCTGACTCCCTGGCTATGTCTTTTATCGTAACCATTTTTTTCGTTCCTGTCTACTGTTTTTTCGTATTTTTTCGTAAAATTATCATTTTTCGTTAATTTTACACAAAATACTCTTCCTTTATATCATATCAGCCTTTGACCGCTCCTGCAACTACTCCTTCAATAATATATTTCTGACATGCTACATAGAAAATGATAATCGGAATGATTGCCAGCACTAACATTGCCATCATGGTTCCCCAGTCTACAGCACCATAACCACCCTTCAGATACTGAATAACAATCGGTATTGTTTTATATTTTTTCAAATCCAGTACCAAATAAGGCAGCAGATAGTCATTCCATATCCACATTGCCTGCAAAATTGCAACCGTAATGACTGTCGGTTTCATAATCGGGAAAACCACCTGGAAAAAGGTCTGTATCGGTGTACACCCGTCAATCATGGCTGCCTCCTCGATTTCTAGCGGAATGCTCTTTACAAATCCACAGAACATAAAGACTGCAAGACCTGCCCCAAATCCCAGATAAACTAAAATAATACCAATCGGGTTGCTTAACTTCATCATATTTGCCAGTTTGGATAACGGGAACATTACCATCTGGAACGGTACAATCATAGAAAACAGGCACAACATATAAATTGCTGTAGTCACCTTATTTTTTACCCTTGTTATAAACCATGCACACATAGAAGTGAAAAGAACAATTGCTGCCACAGAACCAACTGTAATAATCACAGAGTTCCCGAATGCTGCAAAAAAGTTTGTTTTTTCAATACCCTTTACAAAGTTCGTAAGTCCAAAAAAGGAACGGCTATCCGGCAATGAAAAAGGTGCCTTCATAATAAATCCCTTTTTCTTTAAGGAGTTAATTACTACCAGAAAAATCGGATAGATATAAAATATAGTAAGAAGACTGAAAAACAAGGTTAAAATCCAACCATGTTTTGCCCTTCTGACAGCACTTACCTGATTATCTGCATTCGTCTTTGCCATTACTGCTGTACCTCCTTACTTCTGGTTAAACGGTTCTGTGTTACCGCAATCACTGCTACGATAATAAAGAAAATAACTGCTTTCGCCTGTCCGACGCCCTCCCAGCCGTTTCTGCCGTAGAACGTTTCAAAAATATTTAAAGCAAGCATCTGAGAGTTATTGGAAGGCTCTCCTGCTGTCAATGCTAAGTTCTGGTCAAACAATTTGAAAGAGTTCGTCAGTGTCAAAAACGTACAGATTGTTATAGAAGGCATTACCATAGGAATGGTTACCTTTTTCAATACCTGCCAGTTGCTGGCACCATCAATTTTTGCTGCTTCAATTAATTCTCCCGGGATATTCTGGATGCCGGCAATATAAATAATCATCATATAACCGACCTGCTGCCAGTTCATCAGAATGATGAGTCCCCAGAACCCATAGGAAGAAGAATAAGTTAATGTTCTTCCAAAGTTTGCCAAAATACCATTTAATAAAATCTGCCAGATATATCCTAATACAATACCACCAATCAGGTTTGGCATAAAAAATACCGTACGGAAAAAATTCGTACCCTTAATTCCCTTTGTTAAAAGCATCGCAATAATAAATGCAAACACATTAATTGTAAGCACAGAAACGATGGTAAATAACGCAGTAAACCAAAGTGCGTGAACAAATGTCGGGTCAGAAAATACCCTCAAATAATTTTTTACCCCTACAAACTTTGCATCTGTAACCGTCGTAAACTCACAAAATGATAAATAGATACCCATAAAAAAAGGAACTATGAAACCGATGGTAAATGCGATTAAAGTCGGGAGTGCAAAAATAGGAAAATATTTTTTTATTGATTTCTCCATGATTTTTTATCCTCTCTTTTTACCTAAAAAGGGGCAGGCGGCAAACCGCCTACCCCAACAAAATCTGCTATCTATTCTTTCTTAGTTTTTACTGTCCATTTGCAGCTGCATACTCAGTTGCCCAGCCATCAACGAATGCGCTTACTACTGCATCCCATTCGCCAGTTCCCTGTGCATACTCTAATAATGCAGAACCAACGCCGTCTTTCCATGTCTCAGAAGGAATGGTTGAGAAGTTCCATGAAACAGGTGTTTTTCCATCTGCAATGTACTGATTTGCCTGCTGAATAAATACGTTATCAGCTTCGTACTCACCTGTGAAGGTATCAAATGGTGTTGTGAAGCCCATAGTATTTGCGATAGAGTCACGTCCTTCATCAGAAGCAATTACCCAGCTTAAGAAATCTAAAGTAGCCTGTGTATCCTCTGGGGAAGCCTGGCTGTTGACACACCAGTAGTTCTCAGAACCTGTGCAAAGTCCCTGATTCTCTTCACCGTCAGCACCAATGTAGATTGGCATCATTCCTAAATCTTCCTCTGTTACCAGATATCCGTTGTCCGGGTTGGTTAAGTTGCCGTACTCCCATGTACCATTCTGGTAGAATACTGCTTCTTCCATACCAAACTCAGACTCTGCTTCATCACCAGTCTTGCTGGATAATACACCTGGCTCACAGGTAGAATCTGTGATATATAAATCCCAAACCTGTTTGTAATTGTCTAAGTAAGTACCTTCAATTGCATCTGTACTGCTGATACCTTTATCTTTGTACTCATAGTAGATTGGAAGGTTTGCAAGATGTGTCTTAAATCTCCAGTCAGAAGATCCGTCCATACCTGCAGAAGTAAATGCTCCCTGAAGGTCATATCCGAATGTGTCATTGATTTCATCTAATCTTGACTGGATATCATCTGCTACTGCTTTTAATTTTTCAAAGCTGTTGATATCTTCCGGTGTAGAAATTACTGCGTTATCTAAAGTACAGTAATCTGTTAAGATTTTCTTATTATAAATAATACCGTAGGTTTCAATTACATATGCGATACCGGAAACCTCACCTGCATCATTTTTCAGTGCAAAATCATCACTGGTTAAATGAGTATAAATTTCGCTACTGGATAAATCCATACAGTAATCTTTCCAGTTCGCAAGTCCTACCGGACCGTTTACCTGGAATAAAGTAGGAGCTTCTTCCTTAGCCATCTCTGACTTCAAGGTCTGCTCGTATGTACCGTCTGCTGCTGTGATAACAGTTACCTCTGTTCCTGTCTGTTCAGTATAAGTAGCTGCCAACTTCTGCCATGCTTCATCCTGTTCCGGTTTGAAGTTTAAGTAGTAAACAGAACCGCCGCCGGCTGCCATCTCACTTCTTGTATCCTCTTCACCAGCTTTTTCTGTTTCAGCTTCTGCTTCCCCTTCCTGCTTTGTGTCATTTGTGTTTGCTGTTGCAGAAGCGTTCCCCTCATTGCCATTTCCACAGCCTGCGAATAAAGTAGCTGTCATGGCTGTTGCCAACATCACTGATACTGCTTTCTTTTTCATAAAATCCTTCCTCCTGAAAAAATAATTTGTTTTCAAAAACGTTTCCGGTAATGTTTTTGGTACTGTTTCCGGTAACGTTTTCAGTTGATAGGTAAATTATAGTTCTACTTCCAGGAAATAGCAACCCCTAATTGTTATTTTCGATATTTTATCTAAAATTGCACGTGTTTTTTTATGCATTTTTACCATTTTATTTTTTACAAGCTTTACAAATCTTTTATCTGTTCAAACTATAAAACACCTGCCGAGAAATATAAAAATTTCCAACAGCAGGTGCTTCCCCAACTTATTTATTTAAATATAATACTCACATGTCCCGCTATCCTCAAATCTCCGGCAACTGCTTCTCACCATTAATTTTCCCTCTAACTCTAACCGGACAATACTCTTATGCTCTCCCCTAAGATTATCCAGCAGAAGATATACCGCAAATTTCCCCATCTCATCTTTCGGTAGCCTCACAGTTGTCAGCATTGGCGTGGTAAGCTGCGCCTCTTCGATATCATAACTGGATATAATCGACGGATTATAATTTCTGTTTTTATAGCGGTTTAAGCATTTTAACATTCCAATGGCTGTAATGTCATTGGCACAGTAAATAGCACTGGGGCCTTCCCCCGCCTGCAGCAGTTTTTTCATCACCTCAAATCCTTCCGACTCAATCTGGTTTGTCTCGATAATATAATTCGGATTCAATTCGATATCATGTTTATAAAGTACATCCATGTAGCCTTTGTAGCGCGACTCATTGTGACACTCACCTACATAGCCGATTTCCCGGTGTCCTAATGAAACTAAATATTCCACCGCGATGGCTGCTATTTTTCTTCCGTCACAAAGTACCTCGTCCACCTCATAATTAGTGGAATTACGGTTGACGGAAACGATATTTTTATATTTCTGCTTCAATTTCTTAAGGGCATTTTCATTACATTTTCCTATAATAATCAGCCCATCACAGCTGCCGTTTATTTCCTCGTGCATCTCATCAATGATTTTGTCTAAGTTCTCTAGTTTACATTTCCTGTCATTAGAAAAAATCGGCATATACCAGACCTGTGACAGTACACACAGCTGGTTATGTATCTCGCTCTCAAT
>JAQXGQ010000142.1 GCA_029006795.1 Clostridiales bacterium
TTTAGATAACCGTGCCGGATTGATTTGTGGGGAAGACACGGCTGCAATGATAGATGAGGAAGTTCTTTCTATTATCAACCAATGCTATGATGAAGCAATGAAACTTTTGACAGAGAATCGGGAAGTATTAGATAAGATTTCCGATTATCTCTATGAGCATGAAACGATTACCGGAAAAGAATTTATGAAGATTTTCCGTGAGTTAAAAGGAATTCCTGAGCCGGAAGAGGAAAATGAGAAAAAGACTTTCTTCGAGCAGGCAGAGGAAGCAAGAGCGGGTTTAGATAAGACGAGCGAAGAAAAAAAGGAAGACCCGTTGCTGCGCAATATCAATGGTCTGACAGATGATATGTTTGAGGATGAATTGCCCAAAGGAAGTTTTGTTGACCATACGGTAGATGATAGCATGACAACAGGTAATGATGGTGAATAATGTTTAATATTGAAGAAGAATTAAAAAAACTCCCGGATCAGCCGGGAGTTTATATTATGCACGATAACCATGATGCAATTATTTATATTGGGAAAGCAGTCAGCCTGCGGAAGAGAGTACACCAGTATTTTCAGCCGAGTCACAATGAGGGCATCAAAAAGGCGCAGATGGTAAAACAGATTGCACGTTTTGAGTATATTATTACGGACTCTGAACTAGAGGCACTGGTATTGGAATGCAATTTAATCAAAGAGCACTGCCCGAAGTATAACACGATGCTGAGGGACGACAAGACCTACCCTTATATCCGGGTGACAGTGGGGGAAGATTTTCCGCGGGTTCTTTTTTCACGTCAGCAGAAAAAGGACAAGTCTAAATATTTTGGACCATATACCAGTGCGGGAGCGGTAAAAGATACCATAGAGCTTATCAATAAACTGTACCAGCTCCGCACCTGTAACCGAAATCTGCCCAGAGACACAGGGAAAGACCGTCCTTGCTTAAATTACCATATTCATCAGTGCATGGCGCCGTGTCAGGCATATATTAGTAAGGAAGAGTACAGACAGAGAGTGGATGCGGCGGTGGAATTTCTAAACGGCAATTATGCGCCGATTATGAAATCTTTAGAGGAAAAGATGAATGAGGCGTCAGAGCAGTTAGAGTTTGAAAAGGCAATCGAGTACCGGGAACTGCTTAGCAGTGTTAGACAAATCGCCCAGAAGCAGAAAATTACCCATACAGACGGTGAGGATAAGGATATTGTGGCAGTAGCGGCAGACGACAGGGATGCTGTGGTGCAGGTATTTTTTATCCGGGACGGCAAATTAATTGGCAGGGATCATTTTTATGTAAAAGTCGGGAATGAGGATACGAAGGGACAGATATTAAGTACTTTTTTGAAACAGTTTTATTCGGGAACACCTTTTATTCCCAGAGAGATTATGCTGCAGGAGGACATTGAAGACAGGGATATTCTTGCGGAATGGTTAGGTAAGAAGCGGGGCGGAAAAGTTTATATCCGGGTACCACAAAAAGGCATGAAGGAAAAATTAGTGGAACTGGCAGAAAAAAATGCAAAACTGGTACTATCGCAAGACAGAGAAAAAATGAAGCGGGAAGAGGGACGTACCATTGGTGCGTTAAAGGAAATTGAAAAACTGTTAGGCTTGGAAAATCTACAGCGGGTAGAGGCGTTTGATATCTCTAATATTAACGGTTTCGAGACAGTAGGTTCCATGATTGTCTATGAAAAAGGAAAACCAAAGCGCAGTGATTACCGGAAATTCAAACTGCGTACCGTAACCGGACCGGATGACTATGCGTCTATGTATGAGGTGCTCACCAGAAGATTTACCCACGGAATGCGAGAACAGGAGGAACTGGAAGGAAAGGAACTTTCAAATGAATACGGCAGTTTTACCCGGTTCCCGGATTTGATTATGATGGATGGTGGAAGAGGACAGGTGAATATTGCGTTAAAGGTGCTAGAGGAATTAAAGCTAAATATTCCGGTGTCCGGTATGGTAAAGGATGATAATCACAGGACAAGAGGGTTATATTATAATAATGTAGAAATCCCCATTGACCGCAGCAGTGAAGGATTTAAACTTATCACGAGAATCCAGGATGAAGCACACCGGTTTGCCATTGAGTATCACCGTTCTTTAAGAACCAAAGAACAGGTGCATTCTGTATTAGATGATATTCCGGGAATTGGACCTGCACGACGAAAGGCTTTGATGCGTCACTTTCAGTCTTTGGAGGCAATAAAGGGGGCTACTTTAGAGGAACTTGCAGCAACGGAATCTATGAATGAACAGTCTGCACAGGCAGTCTATGATTTTTTCCGGGGAAAAGAGGGTCTGGTTGAAGAATAGACCTGTTTGTGCTATATTAAAAGTGGTTGAACACTATTGACGGTAATGAGAGGAAAAACAAGAAGAGGAGACAAAGGTATGAATGGAGTTAGCGTATCAAAGGTAGCACAACTGATGGATTTATACAATTTCCTGCCGGATTTGGATTTGAAGGGACACCGGATTATGGTCAGTGACGTCAATCGTCCGGCATTACAGCTGAGCGGATATTTTGAGCATTTTGAACAGTCCCGTGTCCAGATTATCGGCACAGTAGAATATACTTATCTGCAGCAGTTAGACAGTGAGAAGCGGGAAAAAATTTATCGCGAATTTATGGAGTATGATATTCCTGCTGTGATTTTCTGCCGTGATTTGCAGCCGGATGAGACCTTTCTGGCGGTTGCATTAGAGAAAAAGCTACCGGTATTTGGAACAAAGAGAAGCACATCAAGCTTCATGGCAGAGCTGATTTACTGCCTGAGTGAGCAGTTGGCACCATGTATCACCATTCATGGAGTGCTGGTAGATGTTTATGGTGAGGGACTTCTTATCATGGGGGAGAGCGGTATCGGAAAAAGCGAGGCTGCTCTGGAGTTAGTGCGCCGTGGACATCGTCTGGTTACGGATGACGTAGTTGAAATCCGTAAGATTAATGAGCATATGCTTGTGGGTACATCGCCGGATATCACCCGTTATTTTATTGAACTGCGTGGTATCGGAATTATTGATGTAAAGACCCTGTTTGGTGTAGAGTGTGTCAAGGAAAAACAGCAGATTGACCTTGTCATTAAATTAGAGGATTGGAAAAAAGACAACGAGTATGACAGACTTGGATTAGAAGAAGAATACACAGAATTTCTTGGAAATAAAGTGGTTTGTCATTCCCTTCCTATTCGCCCCGGCAGAAACTTAGCCGTTATCTGTGAGGCGGCAGCGGTAAACCACAGACAAAAGAAGATGGGATATAATGCTGCACAGGAGCTTTACCGTCGTGTTCAGGAAAATCTTACAAAAAAATCAGAGGAAGACGAGGATTAGTAATGCTTCTCTGATTTGGCAACAATACGAAACATGGAGGCATAATTAGAAATGGAAAGAAAAAACGCATGGGAGAAATACCCGGAAGGAAAAAAGAAAGAGGAAGTATTTGCATTTGCAGAGGAATACCGCAAATTTATCTCAAAATGCAAGACTGAGCGTGAATGTGTAACCGAGCTTGCCGGAAAAGCAAAGGCAGCAGGTTTTACAGACTTAGAGGAAGTTATTAAAAAGGGGACTGCATTAAAGGCAGGGGATAAAGTATTTGCAAATAACATGGGAAAAGGGCTTGCTCTGTTTGTAATTGGCAAAAAGCCGTTAGAAGGGGGGATGAACATTTTAGGAGCACATATCGATTCCCCGCGTATGGACTTAAAACAGGACCCCTTGTATGAAGATACAGATTTTGCCATGCTTGACACTCATTACTACGGCGGTATCAAGAAATATCAGTGGGTCACACTTCCGTTGGCATTGCACGGTGTGATTGCAAAGAAAGACGGCTCCGTAGTGGAAGTAAATATCGGAGATAAGCCGGGGGATCCGGTATTTGGTGTCAGTGACCTTTTGGTTCATCTTTCCGGAGAGCAGTTAGAGAAAAAGGCAGCAAAAGTAATTGAAGGTGAAAGTTTAGATTTGATTATCGGCAGCATTCCGAAGATTGTTGATGAGAATGATAAGGAAGCTGCAAAAGAAAAAGTAAAAGCTAATATCATGGAACTCTTAGAAGCGGAATATGGTATAGAGGAAGAGGATTTTCTTTCGGCAGAAATTGAAGTGGTTCCGGCAGGAGAGGCGAGAGATTACGGTTTTGACCGCAGCATGATTATGGGATATGGACATGATGACAGAGTCTGTGCTTATCCGTCCTTTGAAGCAATGCTAAAAGTAAAAGACCCGGAATTTACCAGTGTCTGTCTTTTAGTAGATAAAGAAGAAATTGGAAGTGTAGGGGCAAGCGGTATGGAGTCACGTTTCTTCGAGAATACGGTAGCAGAGGTTATGAATGCAACAGGAGATTACTCTGAACTGAAGGTGAGACGTGCACTTAAAAATTCAAAAGTACTTTCTTCTGACGTATCGGCAGCCTTTGACCCGAATTATCCGTCTGTGATGACAAAACGCAATGCGGCTTACTTTGGAAAGGGACTTGTATTCAACAAATACACCGGTTCAAGGGGAAAAGCGGGTTCTAATGATGCTAATGCAGAATATGTAGCAGCATTGAGAAATATCATGGACAAACAGGAAGTGTCATTCCAGACAGCAGAACTTGGAAAAGTAGATCAGGGTGGCGGTGGAACCATCGCATATATTCTTGCAAATTACGGAATGAATGTAATTGACAGTGGTGTAGCAGTATTGAATATGCACGCACCGTGGGAAATTATCAGCAAAGTGGATTTGTATGAAGCACTTCGGGGCTACGTGGCATTTTTAGAAGCGTCTATTTAAGAAGAACAGCTGAGAAGATGAGGGAGGGAGTGGCTAAAGCTGCCTTTCCCTCAACTATAGTGTGAGATGGCAGAAACGTGGCATGGAGACATTATAGAAAATTAGGGATAACAGCACGGAATAGAGGTTAGCATGACAGAGCAGTTTTTAACGGAATTAAAAACAATCATAGAAAAAAATCGTATTTTCGAAAAGGAACCCATGAAAAAACACACGACATTTCGTGTGGGTGGGCCGGCGGATGTGCTGATACAGCCGGAAAAAGACGAACTGTCAAAGATTTTGAAACTATGCAGAAAGCAGGGAGAGCCGTACTGTGTTATTGGAAATGGAAGTAATCTTCTGGTGGGAGATAAAGGAATCCGTGGTCTGGTGATAGAGATGGTGTCAAAGAAAGAAGAGATTGTCATTACCGGGGAAACGTTGCGGGTAGGAGCCGGCGTGATGCTTTCAAAGACAGCAAATGAAGCAGCAGAAGCAGGGCTTACCGGCATGGAATTTGCAGCGGGGATACCAGGAACGTTAGGCGGTGCAGTGGTGATGAATGCAGGTGCCTATGGTGGAGAAATGAAAGATATCCTTGTATCTGTTACCGTGATGGATGAAAACGGTGAGACGAGAGAGATAAAAGTGCAGGATTTGGAACTGGGCTACCGAAAAAGTAATATCTTAAAAAATCATTATGTTGTGATAGAGGCGGTATTGCGGCTTGCAAAAGGAGAGAAAGCGGCAATTCGTGAAAAAATGAATACATTAAAAGAGCAACGAAGGGAAAAACAGCCATTGGAATACCCGAGCGCAGGAAGTACATTCAAACGCCCGGAAGGGTATTTTGCAGGAAAACTCATCATGGACGCCGGATTGAAAGGCTATCAGGTGGGTGGTGCAAAGATTTCCGAAAAACATTGTGGCTTTGTAATAAATTGTGGAGATGCGAAAGCCTCCGATATCCGCAGATTGATACAGGAGGTTTCAGAAGAGGTAGAAAAGCAATTTGGGGTGACGCTAGAACCGGAAGTAAAAATGATAGGGGAATTTTAAGAGCAGATAGTTTGGCAGAAGCTAGAAAGGCATGGTGCTGACATGAAATTCGTAATATTGACAGGAATGTCCGGAGCAGGAAAGAGTACGGCAATTAAGATGATGGAGGACATGGGTTTCTATTGTGTAGATAATCTCCCCATTCCATTACTGGAAAAATTTGTGGAACTGACAAGTCTGCAGAATAACGAACTGCAGAAGGTTGCGGTAGGGATTGATATCCGCAGTGGACAGGCATTAGACGAACTGCGCGGTGTTTTGGATAATATTGAGAAAAACGGCGTAGAATATGATATTCTGTTTTTGGATGCGGAGGATTCTGTTCTGGTAAAACGGTATAAGGAAACAAGGAGAAATCACCCCCTTTCCGGTGGAGAGCGTGTTGATAAAGGAATTGAGGAAGAGAGAAAACGTCTGGCATTCTTAAAGGAACGTGCCGACTATATCATAGACACTAGCCAGCTTTTAACCAGGGAGTTAAAGGCAGAGATGGAAAAAATTTTTGTGAAAAATCAGGATTACAAAAACCTGTTTATTACCATATTATCCTTTGGATTTAAATATGGAATGCCGGCGGATTCGGATTTAGTTTTTGATGTTCGTTTTTTACCAAACCCTTATTATGTGGAAGGACTTCGACCCAAAACGGGAAATGATAAGGAAATACAGGATTATGTACTTCAATTTAAGGAGGCGCATGTGTTTTTGGATAAATTGGAGGATATGTTGGATTTCCTTATTCCGAATTATATTGCGGAAGGGAAAAACCAGTTGGTCATTTCCATCGGTTGTACAGGAGGAAAGCACAGATCTGTTACATTGGCGAATGAACTTTATAAGCGCCTTTCAAAAAGGACTGGGTATGGAATAAAAATTGAACACAGAGATATCGGTAAGGACGCTCTGAGAGGGAAATAGTTATGTCGTTTTCAGGTGAAGTGAAAGAGGAGCTGTTGCGGCAGGTGGGAAAGAGCAGGCATTGCCAGATTGCAGAACTTGCAGCAATCATTGCTTTTGACGGAACGGGAATAGAAAATCAGCTTTTGAATGAGAAGTATCATTTGTTGGTAAAAGAATTATTTTATATAGAAGAAACAGAGGATGAGGTGGAAGAGTGGCGTATCTTAGAATTGGTAAAAATGTGGAACAGAGAAACTGCTACACCTCAGATGGAGAGTACCGTTAATGGAATTTTGTTGCAGCAGATGTGTTGCAGGAGAGCTTTTATAAGAGGAGCATTTCTTGCGGGTGGTTCCATCAGCGACCCAAACAAGTCTTATCATTTTGAAATTGTGTGCAGAACCCTAGAACAGGCGAACCAGCTTAGGGATATTATCAACAGTTTTGAAATGGAAGCAAAAATTGTAGAACGCAAAAAATATCAGGTGGTTTATCTGAAAGAGGGCGCCCAAATTGTAGATATGTTAAACATCATGGAGGCTCATGTGGCGCTTATGAATCTGGAAAATGTCCGCATCTTAAAAGAAATGAGAAATTCAGTGAACCGTAAGGTGAACTGTGAAACAGCGAATATCAGCAAGACGGTAAATGCTGCGGTCAAGCAGTTAGAAGATATTGTTTATATCAGGGATAATGCAGGGCTAGATAGTTTGCCGGATAATTTAAGGGAAATTGCGCTGCTGCGATTGGAAAATCCGGATGCACCGTTAAAGGAACTAGGAACATACTTAAATCCGCCGGTAGGGAAATCGGGTGTAAATCACCGACTTCGGAAAATCAGTGAGATTGCAGAGGCTTTAAGAGGCTAGAAAGGGAAGAGGTGTTATGATGAGAAAGAAAGTGATTGTGGAAATGCAGGATGGTTTAGAGGCAAGACCTATTGCAATGTTAGTACAGACGGCTAGCCAGTTTAAGAGCCGGATTTATCTGGAGATTCAGGAGAAAAGGGTCAATGCCAAGAGTATTATGGGTGTTATGAGCCTTGCCCTGTTAAACGGTGAAGCGGTCACGTTGGACGCAGAAGGCCCTGACGACGCAGAAGCGATTGCAGCATTAGAAGCATTTCTGAAAAAATAAAGTAATGGGATGTATAGACTTATGGGTGATAAGAAAAAGTTATTATTTGTTTTTAACCCTTTTTCGGGAAAAGCGCAGATAAAAAATCAATTGTTAGATATTGTGGATACTATGGTCAAGGCAGATTATCAGGTGACCATATATCCGACTCAGGCATCCGGGGATGCCATACATAAAGTAGAAGAGGAAGCGGGAGAGTATGATCTGGTGGTCTGCAGCGGCGGAGATGGTACGTTAGATGAAGCCGTAACCGGGATGATGCACCGTGAAAAAAAAGTTCCGCTAGGCTATATTCCGGCAGGAAGTACAAATGATTTTGCGACATCTCTTAAGATTCCGAAGGAGATGGCGAAAGCTGCGGAGACAGCGGTGAAGGGAAAACCGTTTGCCTGTGATATTGGAGCTTTTAACGAAGACTATTTTGTGTATGTGGCTGCATTCGGGCTGTTTACATCGGTATCTTATAAAACGAGTCAGGAATGGAAGAATGTGTTGGGGCACGCAGCCTATATTTTAGAGGGAATGAGAAGTCTTCACGACATTCCTTCCTACATGATGCAGGTGGAGTATGACAATATAAGACTGCAGGATGAGTTTATTTACGGGATGATTAGCAATTCCACTTCGGTGGGAGGCTTTAAGGGGATGACAGGAAAAGATGTCCTATTAGATGACGGTGTTTTTGAAGTGACTTTGATTAAGACCCCAAGAAATCCCATTGAACTTAACGAAATTATTGCCTGTCTGATTAATCTTGTGGATGATACGGATATGATTTATTCTTTTAAAACGGACAAGGTGGTATTTACTTCCAAAAAAGAGGTTCCGTGGACGTTAGATGGGGAATTTGGCGGTAATCAGGTGTCTGTGACCGTACAAAATCTGTGCAAAGCAGTGGAGATTATGGTGCCGGAAGAGGAGTGAAGCGATTTAGAAGGGTAAGCACGTTATAAAGATTGTTATAAATTTAACTTTATTTTTTTGATAAAGTAATATATAATAGCCGTAGGGTAAATTTATATTTTATTTATGGAGGAATTAATTATGTTAGTATCTGCAAAAGAAATGTTAGACAAAGCAAAAGCTGGACACTATGCAGTAGGTCAGTTCAACATCAACAACCTTGAGTGGACGAAATCTATTCTGCTTACTGCAGAAGAGTGCAAATCTCCGGTTATCTTAGGTGTTTCCGAGGGCGCAGGAAAATACATGACAGGTTACAAGACTGTAGCTGCTATGGTAAAGGCTATGATTGAGGAGTTAAACATCACTGTTCCTGTAGCATTGCACTTAGATCATGGTTCTTATGAAGGATGTTTAAAATGTGTAGAAGCTGGTTTCTCTTCCATTATGTTTGATGGCTCTCATTATCCAATCGATGAGAACGTTGCAAAGACAACTGAATTAGTTGCTTTAGCACACAAGAACGGTATGTCCATCGAAGCTGAGGTTGGTTCCATCGGTGGAGAAGAAGACGGTGTTGTTGGTATGGGTGAGTGCGCTGATCCGGAAGAATGTAAAAAAATTGCTGATCTTGGTGTGGATATGCTTGCAGCAGGTATCGGTAATATTCACGGAAAATATCCTGCAAACTGGGCAGGACTCAGCTTTGAGACCTTAGATGCTATCCAGAAATTAACAGGAGATATGCCATTAGTACTTCACGGTGGTACAGGTATCCCTGAGGACATGATTAAAAAAGCAATCTCTCTTGGTGTAGCTAAGATTAATGTTAACACAGAGTGTCAGTTATCTTTCGCAGATGCAACACGTAAATATATCGAGGCCGGAAAAGATTTAGAGGGTAAGGGATTTGATCCTCGTAAACTTTTAGCTCCGGGTGCAGAAGCAATCAAAGCAACTGTAAAAGAGAAGATGGAGTTGTTTGGTTCTGTTGGAAAAGCAAACTAAGATGGCACTAAGCTATTTTAACAAAAAAAACAAAGTTATATCATTTTTCTTGTTAAAAATATCAAAATTAAAAAAATATAAAATTTTCACTTGCATTTTGAATGAAAAAGTATTATTTTAAATACAACAAAACAATGTGAAGAGATGAACAAGGGTGTTCCAAGAGGCTTGGAATACCCTTTTTTAGTGAAAACTGCAAACCATTTCAACACATTAAAAATAAGCAATTCAAAATCGCAAGGGGATTATGATTGTGAGAAAGAAAGGATGTAGAAAATGAGCGAAACAGGATACCTTAATGTAGCAGAAATTTTTGGTGAGAACGTGTTCAATGATGCAGTCATGCAGGAACGTCTCCCGAAGAAAGTTTACAAAAAACTCAAAGAAGTAATTCAGGAGGGAAAAGAGTTAGATCTTGAAACCGCTGATGTGGTTGCACATGAGATGAAAGAATGGGCAATCGAAAAAGGCGCAACACATTATACTCACTGGTTCCAGCCATTAACCGGTGTGACCGCAGAGAAACATGACTCATTCATCACCGCTCCTATGGAGAACGGAAAAGTATTAATGAGTTTCTCAGGAAAAGAATTAATTAAAGGTGAGCCGGACGCATCCTCTTTCCCATCCGGTGGTTTAAGAGCAACATTTGAAGCAAGAGGATATACAGCATGGGATTGTACTTCTCCGGCATTTGTAAGACAGGATGCAGCAGGTGCAACACTTTGTATTCCAACCGCTTTCTGTTCCTACACAGGTGAGGCGCTTGACCAGAAAACACCACTTCTTCGTTCTATGGAAGCTATCAACGAGCAGGCACTTCGTTTACTTAGATTATTTGGAAATACAACCTCTAAGAAAGTAACTCCTTCCGTTGGACCGGAGCAGGAATACTTCATCGTAGACAGAGAAAAATATTTACAGAGAAAAGACTTAATCTTTACCGGACGTACCTTATTCGGAGCAATGCCTCCAAAAGGACAGGAGATGGAGGATCATTACTTCGGAGCAATTCGTGAGAGAATTGCAGCATTTATGAAGGATGTGAACGAAGAACTCTGGAAATTAGGTGTTACCGCAAAAACACAGCATAACGAGGTTGCTCCTGCACAGCATGAGTTAGCACCAATCTATGCTGAGGCAAATATTGCAGTTGACCACAACCAGTTAGTAATGGAAACTTTAAAGAAAGTGGCTGGACGTCATGGCTTACAGTGTTTACTTCATGAGAAACCATTTGCAGGTGTCAATGGTTCCGGTAAACACAACAACTGGTCCATCACAACAGATGATGGTATCAACTTATTAGAGCCGGGTACTACACCGCATGAAAATGTACAGTTCTTATTGGTATTAACCTGTATCTTAAAAGCAGTTGATACACATGCAGATTTGTTAAGAGAGTCCGCTGCTGATGTTGGAAACGACCACAGATTAGGAGCAAATGAGGCACCACCTGCAATTATTTCTATTTATCTTGGAGAACAGTTACAGGATGTGCTGACACAGTTAATCGATACCGGAGCAGCAACACACAGCCTTTCCGGACAAAAATTAGAGACTGGTGTTAAGACTTTGCCAGACTTCATGAAAGATGCTACTGATAGAAACAGAACTTCACCGTTTGCATTTACCGGAAATAAATTCGAGTTCCGTATGGTAGGTTCTCAGGACTCTATCGCACAGCCAAACGTTGTATTAAATACCATCGTTGCAGAGGCATTTGCAGAGGCATGTGATGTCCTTGAAAAAGCAGATGACTTCGATATGGCAGTACATGATATGATTAAGAAATATGCAACTGAGCACCAGAGAATTGTATTTAATGGAAACGGATATTCTGATGAGTGGGTTGCAGAGGCAGAGAAACGTGGATTACCAAAC
>JAQXGQ010000143.1 GCA_029006795.1 Clostridiales bacterium
GCATTTGACTGGGCAGTATTTCCTTGCAAAGGGGCAATGCCAAATGCTCTTCAGGATGTTAATACTAAGATTTATACAGAGTGGTTACCGGCTCTTAAGGAGTACGAATTTGCTGCCGGATACTGCGTAGAATATTATGATGATCCAACAAAGTATGAGAAGGGAACACAGGATGAGAATTACTATTGTGAGATTTGGATTCCTGTGAAGAAGAAATAAGAAGTTATTGATACACGTAAAAGTAAGGTGGTTTTTCAAGAAATTCAGAACATCATTGTTATTGATAGGAATCTTATTTGCAAATCTTATTTGCAATACACGAGAATAATATATTGACATCCAATCCATTATCATATATGATTCTACCAGTGATATTGGCATAGGAACGAAAGGCAGAGTGGTCAAGAAACGAAAGGCATCTTGATCACTCTGCTTTTCTAATTTCATAGAAAAGTGAAAGGAAGTAAGATGGCGGGTGATACCATGGATAAGAATTTTTCAGAAAACATTATTGAACTTAAAGGAATTAGGAAACGATTTGATGACAATTTTGAGGCGGTCAAGGACTTTAATCTCCAAGTGAAAAAGGGAGAGTTTGTAACCTTTTTAGGACCATCCGGCTGTGGAAAAACTACAACACTGCGTATGATTGCCGGATTTGATATTCAGACAGAGGGGCAGATTTTATTAAATGGGGAGGATATCAGTAAACTGCCTCCGAATAAGAGACCTATTAATACGGTATTCCAACGATATGCGTTATTTCCTCATTTGAACATTTATGATAATGTTGCTTTTGGTTTGAAGTTAAAGACCAGGGAGGTTACTTATCAAAACAAAGAGGGAAAGATTATCACAAGACAGGAAAAATTATCCAAAAAAGAGATTCAGGATAAAGTCAGACATGCGCTTGAAATCGTAGACTTAGAAGGCTTTGAAAAGAGAAGTATCTCCACGTTATCCGGCGGTCAGCAGCAGCGTATCGCTATCGCAAGAGCCATTGTCAACGAGCCTGAGATTCTTCTCTTAGATGAGCCGCTTGGGGCATTAGACCTTAAAATGCGTAAGGAGATGCAGCTTGAGCTGATGGCGATGCACAAAGAGCTTGGGATTACGTTTATTTATGTAACGCATGACCAGGAAGAGGCACTTACTATGTCTGACAAGGTGGTAGTTATGTCGGATGGTGTGATTCAGCAAATTGGTACTCCGGAAGAAATCTATAACGAACCGAAAAATGTCTTTGTAGCGGATTTTATCGGAGAGAGTAATATCTATAATGGAAAGATGACAGGGGTTAAGCAGGTACAATTTTGTGGTGCAGATTTTAACTGTCTAGATGATATGCCGGCAGGTGCTAAGGTAGATGTTGTTGTAAGACCGGAAGATGTTATTGTGACAAAACCGGAGAATGGAACAATTATAGGTGTGGTAAAATCTGTGATTTTTAAGGGAATGCACTATGAAATCATCGTGGAGTCCGGAGATAATGAGATTGTTATCCAAAGCACAAAGAGTGTGAGGGAAGGGGATACTATCGGTATGTGCCTAGAGCCGGACGGAATTCATGTCATCTTAGCGGAAACTAACC
This sequence comes from Clostridiales bacterium, assembly GCA_029006795.1. Taxonomy (GTDB): domain Bacteria; phylum Bacillota; class Clostridia; order Lachnospirales; family Lachnospiraceae; genus Roseburia. Next base: position 1,592 of record JAQXGQ010000143.1, read on the forward strand.
ACAATATTTTTGAGGGTGAACTTACAAAGAATTATACGGTGGTATTTGCGGATGGTGAGTATGAATGTGATGTGACAAAGCTGTATGAAGGAGCTGTCATGGATGAAAAGGGGACACTGTTAGATAAGGATGGTATTGAAATCCATACTGCAGGCGTAAAGGTTATGGTAAAAATTCCTATAGAAGCAGTTTCCATGAGTGATGACACTGAGGCAGAGGGTATCTGTGGACATATTATCTCCTTAATATACAAGGGTGACCATTATCACTATATTGTTAGAACGAAAAATGATGAGGACATTCATTTGCATGATGAATATCTGTGGAATGAAAACGACTATGTCCGCCTGCTGATTCCAAAAGACAGGATAGAGCTTTCTTTTGCGGATGAAAACGGAAAGGAGAGACAGCAATGAATTTGCGCTTTTCAAGAAAACACTTAAGTATCCCATACACAGTGTTTTTGCTATGCTTTGTCATTGCACCGCTGTTTGTGGTACTCTATTACGCCTTCACTAATGGGGAGGGCAGATTTACGGTAGAAAATTTTGTGAATTTTTTTCAAAGTCCAAACACCATTGGAACACTCTGCTACAGTTTTGCGGTGGCGGTAACGGTTACGTTGTGCTGCACCCTGATTGCTTATCCGGTGGCTTATATTTTAGCAAAAAGCAATTTAAAGAAAAAAACAGTGTTACTGGTTTTATTTATTGCACCTATGTGGATTAATTTTACTCTGCGCGTGGTGGCGTTAAAGGAAGTACTTACCATGATTGAGGGGAATCTCGCTTATCATCCCTTTTTCAATACCGTGGTTGGCATGACTTATGACTTCCTGCCGTTTATGATATTGCCGTTATATACTGCATTAAGTAAGATGGATCAGTCTTATCTGGAAGCAGCCGCAGATTTGGGAGCAGATTCTGCAGTTACTTTTTTTAAGGTGACATTACCATTGAGTCTGCCTGGGCTTATCAGCGGCGTGACCATGGTTTTTTTACCATCCATGACGAATTATGTCATTCTTGATATGCTTTACAACAGTACCTATATTATGGGAAGCCTGATAGGAAGTTATTTTAATGCTTATGACTGGCACAGTGGTTCTTTGATTTCTATTGTGCTGCTGGCAATCATTTTTATCCTCACATGGACTACGAATGGTTTTCAGGAAGAAGAAACGGACAGGGGGGCAATCTTATGATAAAGAAAATATTACGTTCCTCATGGCTGGCACTTGTGCTGCTATTTATGTATCTGCCGATACTGATGCTTATGGTGTACAGCTTTACAGATACGGCGACGATTGGAACAAAAGGAAATTTTTCACTGAAAAATTATGTAACCTTATTTACTACGGGAGAATTACTGGGAATGATTGGCAGTACATTTGCACTGGCATTTGGGTCAGCGTTTATTGCCACCATATTAGGGACGATCGGCGCCATTGGAACTTTTTACTGCCGTAAGGGACCGAAAAACATGATTAATTTTGTGAATCAGATTCCGGTCGTCAATGCAGATGTGGTGACAGGTTTCTCTCTCTGTGTCCTTTTGATTGTGGTATTTGGGATAAATAAGGAATCTTATTTCCCACTCTTAGTGGGTCATGTGGTGTTAGAGGCGCCCTTTGTTTATCTGTCGGTACTGCCGAAATTAAAACAGATGGACAATAGCATCTATGAGGCTGCAAGGGACTTAGGCGCCAGTGCGAAAACAGCATTATTAAAGGTAGTCGTCCCGCAGTTGCTTCCCGGTATTATTTCAGGATTTATGCTGTCTGTAACTTTGTCTCTGGATGATTATTTTATTACGACTTACACGAAACCGGCGACCTTTGACACCATCAGCACGTATGTGGTAAATGCAACGAAAGGTTCCCATACAGAGATTAAGACGGCACTCTGGGCATTATCTGCAGTGATTTTTGTTGTGATACTGACCGTGGTGTTAGTTGGAAATGCCATTTCAATGAGAAGGGCAGGTGCAGAACATGAAAAATATTAAAAAAAGATATCTTAATGCATTTATGGCAACTGTTGTAGCTTTCGTTGTTTTTTTCAGCATTCATCATGTAGAGGCGAAGGAGACAGGGAACGAAAATGTCATAACTCTGCGTGTCTGTAACTGGGAGGAATATATCGATGAGGGCGGCTGGGAGGATGACGAGGTAATCGACTTAGAAAGTGGGGATATCTTTGGTAAGAATTCTCTGGTAAAGGATTTTGAAGAGTGGTATTATGAAACCTATGGCGTGAGAGTAAAGGTGGAGTACTCTACTTTTGGAACCAATGAAGAATTGTACAGCCAGTTGAATTTGGGAAATGTCTATGACCTGGTCTGTCCCTCTGACTATATGATTATGAAACTGCTAAGGGAGGACAAACTAGAGCCGTTATCCTCTGATTTTTTTGATGGCGGAGATGAGAAGCACTATTATGTGAATGGGATATCTCCATATATTAAGGGAGTTTTCGAGACGAACGAAATAGACGGTAAATCATGGGCAGATTATGCAGCGGCTTATATGTGGGGAATTACGGGCATTGTATATAATCCTGAACGGGTAAGCGGGGAGGAGGCTTCCACCTGGTCTATACTTACTAATGACAGATTGTATCGCAAGGTTACGATTAAGGATAATGTGCGGGATGCCTATTTTCCGACTCTTGCCATATTACAGGCAGACCTTCTGACGAGTGATGATTTTAAAAACGACAAAGATTATTCAAAAAATTTGTCCGCTATCATGAACGATACCGACAAGGCAACTATTGACCAGGCAGAGGAAAAACTCAAAGAGATTCGCGGTAATGTGTATTCTTTTGAGACGGACAGTGGAAAAGCTGATATGATTAGCGGGAAAGTGGTTGCTAATCTCCAGTGGTCCGGGGATGCGGTTTATGCCTTAGATCAGGCAGAGGAGGATGATTTTTACCTGAACTGGGCAGTGCCGGAAGAATGTACTAATCTCTGGTTTGACGGTTGGGTGATGTTAAAGAGCGGAATTGGTGATGATACGTTAAAAAAACATGCAGCAGAAGCCTTCATCAATTTCATGTCAAGACCGGATAATGTAGTGAGAAATATGTATTATATCGGATATACGTCAGCTATTGCAGGTGGTGACAGCAACCTAGTATTTGAATATGCGGACTGGAATTATGGAGCCGAAGAAGGTGAAGAGGATGTCATAGAATACCCGGTGGGATACTTTTTTTCTGGTGATAATGAAGATGAAGAATATATGATTATAGCTTCGGCAGAGCAGGAACATAGACAATTGGCGGCACAGTATCCTTCTGAAGAAGAGATTGAGCGAAGTGCAGTTATGATGTGTTTTGATGAAAAAGAAAATGCTGATATTAATCAGATGTGGATTAATATCAGGTGCTTTAATTTAAGTATGCTTTCTGCCGGACAGTGTGCGGTGATAGGGATTGTTGTTCTTTTGGTGATAGCGGTTATTTTACTTGTGGTCTTTGGGAAACGTATGTTTCAAGGGAGAGCGCCTAAAGGGTATACGAGATTGGGGGAAAAATAGGGAAGACAACAAAATACCTTATGGTAGAAGGAGAAAAAAGCATGGAACGAAAACAGGAAAAACAGATGTCAGAAGCCTTCTGTAACAGTGTTTTTTTAGCATTGTCAGGTGGATTTCAGGATGCCTATACTTACAACACCAGAGAGGAAGTATTTTCCAATGCCCAGACAGGAAACGTGGTCTTAATGAGTCAGCATTTTATGATGGGACAGTGGGCAGCGGGGCTTCGGTATCTGCTTCCAATAGCAGCCTTTGCGTTAGGTGTTTTTATTGCTGAGCAGATACAGTATCATTTTCGATATGCAAAAAAACTCCATTGGAGACAGGGAATCCTTTTAGCAGAAATTTTGATTCTGTTTCTGGTAGGATTCATTCCAACAGAGTTTAATATGGTAGCTACGATATTGGTTTCCTTCAGCTGTGCCATGCAGGTGCAGACTTTCCGTAAGATCAATGGTTATGCTTATGCCAGCACCATGTGCATCGGAAATCTGCGAAGTGGTACGGCAGCGTTATCCGTCTATTTAAGGGAAAAGAAACCGGAGCAGCTTCGAATGTCTATGCAATATTTTGGCATTATTCTTATCTTTGCCATCGGAGCAGGAATTGGCGGAAATCTTTCCGCACAATTTGGAATTCGTATGATATGGTGTTCCTGTATCCTGCTGTTAGTCAGTTTTTTTATGATGTTTACGAAACATTGAAGTGTTCTACGCTTTCTTCTAAGCCGTCTGCGATGGATTTTAGTCCTTTGGTGCTTCCTTCTACCTGACCGAAGCCTTCCGTCACGATGTTTACGGTAGCACATACTTCCTGAGTGGTGGCAGCGTTATGTTTGGCAATATCAGATAATTCTGATACGGTCTTAATAATCTCATTTCTGCTGTGATCTAGGTAGGCAATACTGTTTTCAATGACAGAAAGACTTTCCATAGAACGCTTTATTTTTTCCATAACCTCTTTTGTCATAGTTTCAGTTTGCTGCATATGTTCTGTCTGTGCAAAGATGGTTTCTGTTACCCGGTTCATGGTTTCTACGGTTTTATCAGAATCTGCAATCAACTGGTTGATGATGTCTTCAATACGCTGACTGGATTCATTGGACTGGGTAGCGAGTTTCTGAATCTGGTCAGCAACCACTGCGAATCCTTTCCCATTTTCTCCGGCTCTTGCGGCTTCAATGCTGGCATTTAAACTGAGAAGACTAGTTTCATCTGCGATGGAAGCAATGATATTGGTTGCTTCTTTAATTTTCTGTGCAGACTCATTGGTTTGCTTCGTCTGATCTGCAATTTCGCGGATTAGAGACTGAACGGCGGCATTGCTGTCAAGAAGTTTGCGGATGGTATCTGCCGTTTGTTCTTCTGCTTCTTTCATGGCGGTGGCATTTTGCTTCATATCTGCCATTTCAAGAGAAGTTTGTTCAATTTTCTCTCCCATATCTGCAACATTTTCAGAAGCAGTGCCGGAAATCTGTGCCTGCATGGAAGCACTTTGTGCAATACTGCTAACGGCATTTTCCATATTCTGCATAGAGGAAGTTGTCTCTTTGGCAGTGCCTTCTAAGGCACCGGAAGCCTTAAGAACAGCCTTGCTGTTATAAGCAATGGTCTTTAAGCTCTTTGTCATTTCATCCTGCAGCTGTTTGACGGCACGGGATAAATCACCCACTTCATCCTTTTTATTTAATAACTGCGGTTGGATGGTGACTTTTAAATTACCGGCAGCTACAGCCTGTACAATTCCGATACTATCTTTTAAGGATTTGGAGATAGAAGTGGATAAAATAACGGAAACTGCTACGGAGACTGTCATCAGGAACAATACAATAACGACAATGGTATAAACAATCTCGTTGACAGCAGAATCTTTTTCGGCTTTGTTTGCACCGACAAAAATCATGCCAACAGGAGCAGTTTGTCCCTGTTCATATACGGGAATATAATATCCATAAAAAAGAGTGCCATCTAAGGAAACATTATGACTAAAATATTCTTCACCGTTTTCTAAAACAGTCTGTGTTATTTTATCGCCGGCAGGAGAACCGAGGATACGTGCTCCATCTTTATCAATGGCAGAGGTCATAATTCTTTTGTTGCCATAGAAAAAGGTAACCTCTACACCGGATTTTTCTTTGATGTTGTCTACGATGCTTTCTGATTTGGAAATGTTATAGCTTCCTTTCCAGATATCCCCGTTGGCAGCCTCTATATAGGAGCCGGAGTTCTGGTCATATGCGGCATAGGTAGCAGTGGCGGCGTTTTGCAGAGCCTCTTTGATTTCATTTATCAAAGCCCCTTTTACTACGGTAAGGGAAAGAAGAATGATAACCAGTCCGAGAATGAAAATAGGAAGAACCGTTAATATAAAAATTTTTTTCCTTAATGTTAATTGTTTATTCATGTTTCTTCCCCCTATTCTACAACCTGAACATTTTTATAATACCAGTTAATGCCTCTGGTAATGGTGGCATCATCTAAAGTGGAACCGGCAGTCCCGATGATTTCACCGGTGTTTGTTTCCAGTTCACCGTCAAAGACATTGAAAGAACCGGATAAAATCTGGGCTTTGGCTTCATCAACTTTTTCTTGAGTGCCTTCGGCGCAGAAATCAGCAAGGGAAGTAATATTGACTAAACCTTCTGTCATACCGCCGTAATAGTTTTCTCCACTCCAGGTACCGTCAATGATGCTCTGTACGGCGGAGGTGTAGTAGGCACTCCAGTTCCAGATGACGCTGGTGAGACAGGAATCTGGAGTTTCTTTCTGCATATCGGAATTATAGCCGATACCGTAGACTCCTGCATCCTGTGCCAGAGTTTGAGGATAAGCAGTATCACAATGCTGTGCCATGACATCACAACCCATAGAAAGCAGTTCTTTAGCGGCAGCCTTTTCAGCTTCCGGGTCATACCAGCTGTTTGTTATTTTGACATAGACAACTGCATCAGAATTGACAGATGCGATGCCGAGTGCAAAGGCATCAATGCCTCCGGTTACCTCAGAATTAGAGGAATCCTGTGCGGCTACATAACCGATTTTATTGGTGGTGGTATTCATTCCGGCAACAATACCGCTTAGATATCTTGCCTGATAGATACGTCCGAAATAATTCGTGAAGTTGCTGCCGTTGCTTTTATATCCGGTACCGTGGCAGAAATAAATATCAGGATACTCTGCTGCCATTTCTTCGGTGACATCCATATAACCCCAGCTGGTAGTAAAGATAATGTTGCATCCTTCATCAATACATTCCTGAATGGCGCTCCTAGTAGCATCCGCATCTGTATCAGCTATATTTATCTTTCGTATAATCTGGTCTGAGGAGAGACCAAGATTATTCTGCATTCCCTGGATTCCTAAATCATGGGTGTAGGTGTAGCCGTTCCCCTCAGCAGGGTCGGTCAGATGGAGAACACCGATCTTAATATCTTCTTTGGCAATACCGCCGTCGGTTTCCTGTGTACTGCTGCCGTCGGTGGACTGTGTATCTTTGTCAGAAGAATTTGTGGTTTGTCCGGCAGTGCTGTATCCTTCGTTTGTTGCGTAGTCATCAATTTCCTGTACTCCGCCGCAGCCTGAGAACAGCAGTACGGTGCAGAGCATAAGAAGGCTTAGTAATCGTCTTTTCATTCGTATCCTCCCTTATTTTTACCAAAATTTACATATGGAAATTATAACAAAAGAAGAAAATAAAATCTAGTACTAAAGTTCAGATAAAAATAAATGGCTGTCATGTAACCGGAAAAACCTCCGTATATTAAAATATAACATTTACGAACTGGAGTTTTATGGAAGTATTTGGAAAGTTTACTACGACCTTTCAACAATATCTCTGGAGTTTTCCCATGTTATTTCTGTTGCTTGGGACACACCTTTATTTTACCTTCAGGCTTCATTTTATCCAGAGAAAGGTGCCGAAAGGAATTGCTTTGAGTGTTTCGGGAAATAAGCAGGGCTTTTCCGCATTGGCAACAGCGCTTGCGGCTACCATCGGAACAGGAAATATTGTGGGAATTTCTACTGCTATTGCATTAGGAGGCCCGGGGGCTGTATTCTGGTGCTGGGTGACGGGAGTGCTTGGAATTGCAACCTGTTACGGAGAATGTTACCTGTCTGCAAAATATCGGGTAAAAAAAGAGGATGGAATCTATACCGGAGGCCCGATGTATGTGTTGGAGCATGTTTTACATAAAAAAGGGATGGCAATTGCATTTTCTTTTTTTACCGTGATGGCTTCCTTTGGAATTGGCAGCAGCGTGCAGGCGCATTCCATCAGTATGGCGGTGACAGAGCAGATTCCCATATCTCCCCATATCATTGGAATGCTGGCAGGCGTGCTGGCAGGAATGGTAATTATCGGTGGCAGCAGACAGATTGCAAAGGTGTGCACCTGGCTGGTTCCGGTAATGAGTGTTTTCTATCTGGGAGGCTGTATTTTTATTTTGATTATCAATTATCGTGTAGTGGGAGATGCGTTAAAATTGATTTTTGAATGTGCATTTACATTGCCGGCGGCAGGGGGAGGTCTTGCCGGTTCTGCTTTTATGATGGGGATGAGAACCGGAATATCAAGAGGACTTTTTACAAACGAGGCGGGGCTTGGCTCGATTCCCATGACAGCGGCAACGGCAGAGACAAAATCTCCGGTAGAGCAGGGACTGATTTCTATGACAGGCCCGTTCTGGGATACGGTGGTGATGTGTGCCATTACAGGAGTTGCTTCTGTCAGCAGTATGATCGCCCATCCGGGGAGATATGAAAATGTGGCGATGGATGGGATGTGCTTTGTGGCATTTTCCGAACTGCCTTTTCTGGGGGAAGAGATGCTTTCCATATCTTTAGTATTGTTTGCCTTTGCCACGATTATCGGATGGAATGTTTATGGGGAATGTGCGGCGGAATATCTTTGGGGTACCGAGGGGAAAAAGGTATTCCAGGTAATCTATATGTTGTTCGTCTATCTGGGGGCGGTTGTTTCTTTGGATTTAGTGTGGGGGCTTTCGGATTTATTTAATTCTTTTATGGCAATTCCGAATCTGCTCTGTCTTTGGATGTTGCGGAAGGATATTATCCGGGAAGCGCCATAAAAGTAGAAATTTGTGATAAACGCAAAAGAAAAGTTCTTATGAAACAGAAAAATTTGTCAAAGAATAGGATTTTCGAATAAAGAAAAATATGGTACAATAGCGTAGTAAAATACGGTTGGCAGTATCGGTGTGATGTTCCACACAGAAGAAAGGTATAATAAATATGGAAGAGAAAAAGTTTTTGTACGCAGATGCAAAAGAACAGACAAAAAGGGCAAACAGTTTTTTGACAATAGGATTTGCCCTTTTTTATGTGGCAGTACTTGGGATTGTATTAACAGCTTGCGCCAGAGGTATACGTTCCGTTGGTTATACAGGGAAGATAGGATCCTTCATCGTTTTGTCCATCATTGTAATCATTGCACTATTTAAGAAGAATCCTTCTAATCCGAGAATACGTTATGTGTCATTAATAGGTTTACTGATAGTGACATTTTTTATGTCCTATGCTTTTGACAATTACTATGTCAGATTTATGGCAGCGATTCCCTTTGCAGGATGTATTCTTTTCTTTGACAAACGTTTTGCTGTCATTTCGGGTGTTTCGATGGGTGGATTGAATGTTTTTATGACATTCTTAAAAATAAGTGTTTTAAAGCATTATTCAGGTGAAGAAGCGTTAAATCAGGCCTGTGCCACTTTTGCAATTTGTTTTATGTTGTTTCTGATTTATATGACCACAAGAGTTGTATATCAGTTTAATGAGGATACCATCGGCAGCCTCAGTGAAAAGGAAAAAGAGCAGGAAAAGATGCTAAAGGATGTTCTTTCTGTGGCAGAAGAAGTCCGCAAGGGAACAGAGAATGCCATGAATATCGTAAAGGATTTGAATGATTCCACCGGAGTAGTGAATGGTGCCATGAAAGATATTTCTGACAGTACTTTAAACACGGCAGAGAATATTCAGACCCAGACTACCATGACTCAGAGTATTCAGGATTCTATCGGACAGACCTTAGAGCGTTCCGAGAAGATGGTGCAGGTGGCGCAGCATTCTACGGAACTGAATAATAGAAGTGCTCAAATGATGGAAGAATTAAAGCGTCAGTCCGAAGTGATTACCGAGACAAACTCCGAGGTTGCAGAATCCATGAGACAGTTACAAGAGCGCACCAATGCGGTAAAGAGTATTGCAGATACCATTTTCTCTATTTCTAGTCAGACAAACCTGTTGGCTTTAAATGCTTCCATAGAGAGCGCGAGAGCCGGAGAAGCAGGTCGCGGTTTTGCAGTTGTTGCAGATGAAATCAGACAGTTAGCAGAAAAGACCAGACAGGAGACAGAAAATATTGCAACCATTTTATCTGAGCTTTCTGATAATGCAGAAGCAGCAGGAAATGCGGTTTCCCGTTCCGTGGAGGCAGCTAGCGCTCAGGACGGAATGATTGCAACAGCTTCTGAGAGTTTTGGAGAAATGAATCGTAACGTAGAACAGTTGATTGAAGATATCGGAGAAATTGACCGAATGTTAAACAGCTTATCCGATGCAAATAACCAGATTGTAGAGAATATCATGCAGCTTTCCGCTACCACCGAGGAGGTAACAGCTTCCTCTGTACAGGCAGCAGAACTGAGCGTGAAGAATTTAGACAATGCGGCAAATACCAAGTCACTGTTGGATAATGTACTAGATGTATCTTACCAGTTAGATAAGTATATTGAGTAAAAAAAGCGAAAAAAAGAGGTGGTGCATTCGTGCACTGCCTCTTTTTACGCGAGTAGCGAGTTTTGGGATAGACAAACCCTGTAAGATAAGGCTATAATAGGGAAATGAATACAAGAAAAGGAATGAGGTAATAGTAATATGTATGTGATACAGTTTATCAGAGGTTTTTGTATGGCACTAGCGGACAGTGTTCCGGGAGTATCCGGTGGAACCGTAGCATTTTTGTTGGGATTTTATGATCAGTTTATCGGTTCTATCGATGATTTGCTTAGCGGAAATATGGAAAAGAAAAAAAAGGCATTGTTCTTTTTGATAAAACTTGGTATTGGCTGGGTATGTGGATTTATTTTAGCAATGTTGGTTTTGGCAAGTGTATTTGAGAGCCATATCTATATTATCAGCTCTCTTTTTATTGGGTTTATTGTTTTTGCGATTCCAATCGTTATGATGGAGGAAAAAGAGTGTCTGCTGGCAAAGAAAAGCTGTGCTCTTTTTGTGATTCTTGGAATTGCAGTGGTAAGCGCCATTACCTATTTTAATCCTACCGGCGGTGGAACCGGCATGAACTTAGATCATTTGAACCTGAAACTGGGAATTTATGTGTTTGTTGCAGGTATGATTACGATTTCGGCAATGGTACTTCCGGGAATTTCCGGTTCTACCCTGCTTCTTATTATGGGGCTGTATCTTCCTATCGTAGCAGCCATTAAGGAATTTTTTCATTTGAATTTTGCGTGTTTTAAGACCGTGTTCCTTTTTGGATGCGGCGTCATTGTAGGAGCATTCAGTGTGGTAAAATTAATTCGTAAGGCATTGGAGAATTTCCGTGCCCAGACGATTTATACGATTGTGGGACTGATGATTGGTTCGATTTATGCGGTGATTATGGGACCGACTTCTCTGGAAAATCCAAAGCCGGCAATGACCTGGCATGAGTTTTCCATCATTGCATTTGTGATTGGCGGAGTTATTATTATTGGTATGCAGAAAATGAAAGGCTTAAAGAAATAAGTAGGGAAAATTTATGAAAAAGCTACTGATTTATTTGAAAGATTATAAAAAGGAAAGTGTATTAGGCCCTCTATTTAAATTATTAGAGGCATCTTTTGAGCTGATTGTGCCTCTTGTCATGGCGGCAATCATTGATCAGGGAGTGGCTTTTGCAGACAAACCCTATATTCTGAAAATGTGCATGGTGTTGATTCTGTTGGCGGTAATTGGTTTAACCTGTTCTATCACGGCACAGTATTTTGCTGCAAAAGCAGCGGTAGGATTTGCTACCGGTCTGCGCCATGCGTTGTTTGAGCATATTGAAAAATTGTCTTTCTCTGAGATGGATACGGTGGGAACTTCCACGCTGATTACGAGAATGACAAGCGATGTTAATCAGGTACAAAACGGTGTCAATCTGGTGCTTCGTCTGTTTCTGCGGTCACCTTTTATCGTATTTGGAGCCATGATTATGGCATTTACTATTGATATAAAAGCAGCGTTGATTTTCGTAGTGGCGATCCCACTGCTATCACTGGTGGTATTTGGAATTATGCTCATCAGTATTCCACTTTACAAAAAGGTTCAGGGAGCCTTAGATAAGGTGCTTGGAATTACCAGAGAAAATTTGACCGGAAGCAGAGTTATTCGGGCATTTAATAAGGAAGAAGACGAGATACGGAATTTTAATGAGAGCAATGAAATACTGACGGCAGCGCAGGTATATGTGGGAAAAATTTCAGCTCTGATGAATCCCGTTACCTATGTGATTGTCAATGGGGCTATCGTGGCGTTGGTATGGACCGGTGCTCTGAGAGTGGACAATGGATTTATCACCCAGGGAGAGGTGGTAGCTTTAGTCAATTATATGTCACAGATATTAGTGGAGCTTGTAAAACTCGCAAATCTGATTATCAATATTAATAAGTCTATTGCCTGTGGAAATCGTATTCAGACGATTATGGAGTTAGAACCATCCATTAAGGAAACAGAAGAAGCGGCTGCTTTTGATGCGAAAGCAGGCAGCGGAATACAGCAGGCAGATAGAACCGAAGATGTTGTGGTATTTTCCCATGTGGGACTTACCTATGCGGGAGCGGGAGAGGAATCTTTGACAGACATTGACTTTACCGTGAAGAGAGGAGAAACCATCGGTATCATCGGAGGCACCGGCTCCGGTAAATCTTCCGTAGTAAATTTGATTCCACGTTTTTATGATGCCACAAAAGGAAGCGTGTTAGTGGACGGAAGGGATGTAAAGGACTATTCCTTACAGGAACTGCGGGAAAAAATTGGCGTGGTATTACAGAAATCTGTTTTATTTAAAGGCACCATTCGGGAGAATTTAGCATGGGGAAATCCCGATGCATCTGATGAAGAGATGAAACGAGCCTTAGAAATTGCCCAGGCGAAAGAGTTTGTAGAGGCAAAAGAGGGAGGTATTGATTTTGTCATTGAGCAGGGAGGAAAAAATCTTTCCGGTGGACAGAGACAGCGTCTTACCATTGCAAGAGCTTTAGTAAAACAGCCGGAAATCCTGATTTTAGACGACAGTGCTTCGGCACTTGACTTTGCAACAGATGCGGCACTCAGAAAAGCAATCCGGGAAATGGAGGGGGAAGCGACAGTCTTTATTGTTTCCCAGCGTGCGGCATCTATCCGTCATGCCGACAAGATTGTAGTGTTAGACGACGGTATGATTGTCGGACTTGGTACTCACGAGACTCTGTTAGCGGACTGCGAAGTATATCAGGAAATCTATTATTCCCAGTTTAAAAAAACAGCGGGGGGTGAGACGGCATGAAAAAGATTGTGACAAAACAGCAGAAAACCACCTTAGGAAAGGTACTGCGGTATATCAAAAAATACTGGATTTATCTGGGGATTTCCATTCTTCTTGCAGCAGTGACGGTGGCGCTTGGACTATACATTCCGATTCTGACGGGAAAGGCAGTTGACCTGATTGTGGCAAAAGGAATGGTGGATTTTTCCGGTATTTTTGTGATTTTAAGACAGATGGCAGTGATTATTCTTTTAACCGCCATCTTTCAATGGGTAATGAATGCCTGCAATAATAAGATTACCTACAATGTGGTGAGGGATATTAGGAAAGAGGCATTTGATAAAATCGAGCATCTTCCTTTATCCTATATTGACAGTCATTCCTATGGGGAAATTGTCAGCCGTGTGATTGCAGATGTAGACCAGTTCGCGGATGGACTTTTGATGGGATTTACCCAGTTTTTTACGGGGATTGTTACCATTTTCGGTACGTTAGTTTTCATGCTGACCATCAATGTAAAGATTACCATTGCGGTGGTACTTATTACACCGGTTTCCCTGTTTGTGGCAAGCTTTATTGCCAAAAAGACGTTTTCTATGTTTAAACTTCAGTCGGAAACCAGAGGTGAGCAGACGGGGTTTGTGGAAGAAATCATCGGAAACCAGAAGGTGGTACAGGCATTTTCCCATGAAAAGGAAGCACTAGATAAGTTTGACGAAGTTAATGGCAGATTGCAGAAATGTTCCCTTAGGGCGATTTTCTTTTCTAGTATTACCAATCCGGCAACCCGGTTTGTCAACAGCTTAGTATATGCGACGGTGGGCATTGTGGGTGCATTTTTAGCCATTGCCGGGGGAATTACGGTAGGGCAGCTCTCAAGTCTTTTAAGCTATGCAAACCAGTACACTAAGCCCTTTAACGAGATTTCCGGCGTTGTTACCGAATTGCAGAATGCCCTTGCCTGTGCAGGCAGAGTCTTTGAACTGATGGAGGAGCAGACAGAAACATCGGATGCTAAGGATGCGGTGGTGTTAGAAAAAGCAGACGGAAAAGTGGAGTTATCCCATGTGGATTTCTCTTATACACCGGAACAGAAATTGATTCAGGACTTTAATTTGTCTGTAAAACCAGGGCAGAGGGTAGCGATTGTGGGACCTACCGGCTGTGGAAAGACCACATTAATCAATCTTCTGATGCGGTTTTATGATACGAATAGCGGAACGATTTTTGTCAGTGATATTCCAATCAGGGATATGACAAGAAGAAGTCTGAGGGACAATTACGGCATGGTATTACAGGAAACCTGGCTTAGGAGCGGCACCATCCGGGATAATATCATCATGGGAAAACCGGAGGCCACGGAGGAGGAAATTATCGCAGCGGCGAAAGCCTCCCACGCCCACAGTTTTATCAAACGTCTCCCGGAGGGTTATGACACGGTGATTACGGAGGATGGGGGTAATTTATCCCAGGGACAAAAACAGCTTTTATGTATTACCAGAGTGATGCTGTGTCTGCCGCCGATGCTGATTTTAGATGAGGCAACATCTTCTATTGATACCAGAACGGAAATCCGTATCCAGAAGGCATTTGCAAAAATGATGGAGGGCAGAACCAGCTTTATTGTGGCACACCGGCTTTCCACCATCCAAGAAGCGGATATTATTCTTGTGATGAAGGACGGAAGTATTATTGAGCAGGGAAACCATGAAGAACTGTTAGAGAAAAATGGTTTTTATGCGAAATTGTACCAGAGTCAGTTCGCAAAATAATAATAGAATACCAGAGTGTGAAGCGTAATTTAGGCACAGAACGTAAACGGTGAATAGATAATAAAGAGAGAGTTTATGAAGAAGAAAGAGAATATAGAAGTCGAGGAAGCTATACAGGAAGAAAAAAAGAAACAGAAAGAGAAGAAGACCTATAAGGGAATCCGCTGGGACAGACTAGACAATACGGCACACTTATTTCCGGTAATTGCCGGGGAGAGTATGAGTAATGTTTACCGTATCAGTGTCACGTTAAAGGAATTAATACAGCCGGAGTTGCTACAGCAGGCATTAGATATGGTATTGCCAAAGTTTGACGGTTTTAATCTACGATTGCGGCAGGGAGTATTCTGGTATTACTTCGAGGAAAACGGCAAGCCTGCACCGCGGGTACGGCAGGAAAGTGCCTTTCCCTGCCGTTTTATTCAGCAAAATAAGAATCGCAGTTATATGTTTCGAGTAACATACTATAAGTATAGAATTAACTTGGAAGTATTTCATGTGCTCACAGACGGTATGGGAGGTATCAATTTTCTAAAGGAATTGACTTATCAGTATCTGCGTTTAGCCCATGAGGAACTGCAGGAGAAATTAGGAGATACCTTAAGTGTGGACACTTCCCTCAACAGAGAGGATAGTTTTCTGAAAAATTATAAAAAGAGTTCTGCAAAGGGATACCAGACAAAAAAAGCCTACCTTATCAAAGGAGAAAAACTTCCTCCTGGAGAATTTGGTGTGATGCACGGTTACATGCAGATACCACAGTTGAAAGAAGTCTGTCATGGGTATGGCGTCAGTATCAATGAGTATCTGGTAGCTGTTTATATCTGGAGTGTGTATACGGAGTGTCTGCATGGAATGCCTTCTGATAAACCGATACGTGTAGCGGTGCCGGTAAATTTAAGACCTTACTTCAATTCCAACACCACCAAAAACTTTTTTGTAATGGTTTCCGCAGAGTTTCATCCTCAAAAAGAAACATACACCTTTAAAGAGGTGCTCGAAATCGTGCAAAAGAGTCTGCGCAGTCAGATTAATAAGGAGCACTTAGAAAAACTGTTTTCCTACAATGTTTCTAACGAAAAAATATGGATAGCGCGTGCAGTGCCGCTTTTTCTGAAGAATTTGGCAATGAAATATGTTTACACCACGTCGGCACTTGCTAATACCGCTACTGTTACTAACATTGGCAACATCTCTGTGTCAGAAGAGTATCGTCCCTATGTGGAGATGTTTCATGCTTTTTTAGCAATGTCAAAGGGACAGCATTTGAAGGGAACTATCTGCTCTTATGATACCACGCTGGTGTTCAGTTTCAGTTATGATTTAGTAGAGCCGGATGTTCAGAGAGGATTTTTCCGAAAGATAGCGGCGGATGGAATCCAGGTAGAAATAGAAAGTAATGGGGTTCATTATGAGTAAATGTAAGAATTGTAATATCGAAGTGTTAGATGAAACCGAGAGATGTCCGCTTTGCGGCTCCGTGTTAGAGAAGACTATCGAAGTGGAAAATATGTACCCGGATGTGAGAATAAAGGCACGAAAGATGGTGCTGATTAGTAAAATCTATCTGTTCTGTGCCATATTAGTGGAGGCATTGCTTTTGTTCTTAAATGCCAGACAGGATTCTCAAATCTGGTGGAGCGTTATCGTAGGTCTGATATTGTTTTATGTATATATGTTAATCCGGTTTGCGATTCTGGGAAAATCCGGTTATAAGGGAAAAATCGTGATATTGACAGTGATTGCTATTTTGGTTGTGGTTGGAATTGATTTCGTTGTGGGCTATCAGGGATGGTCGGTGAATTATGCATTGCCTTCTGGTATTATGCTCATTGATGTAGGTATCATTGTCTGCATGATTATCAACCGCAGAAACTGGCAGAGTTACCTTATGTGGCAGATTTTTATGATTCTTTGCAGTATCATTCCACTGTTTCTTAGGTTGGCAGGAATTATTACAGTACCTTTTTTGTCTTTTCTTGCTTTTGCCTGCTCCGTATTTTTGTTTCTCGGAACAGTCATCATTGGAGACCGCAGGGCGAGAGTGGAGTTAAAGCGCAGATTTCATATACGTTAAAAATGTGCACGGAAACGAAGGAAAAACAGGAGTAACAGACAGATGGGAGAAAGTGAAGCGAGTATCAGAGGCAGGGTCATGCGGGATGTCATTTCCCATGTGACAAGCGACCATCTGATAGGGAAGAAAATAAAAAATGGAGAGCTACGAAAGAAAATCAGTGGAGCAGAGCCACCCTGGAAATGTCCGGATTGTTTTCAGATGACAGTCATTGAGATGGAAAAATTTCAGATGGAACTTCTTACTGCAAAAGAGAGTCCAAATACGGAAAAAATTATTTTACAGCTTCACGGCGGCGGTTATGTGGGAGCCATGCGAAATGCCTACCGGATGTTTGCGGGACTTTACAGCGAGGTCAGCCACGGGATGAGCGTCCTTACCGTGGATTACCGTGTGGCGCCGGAGCATCCATATCCGGCTGCCTTAGAGGATGCTTACGCGGCATACTGTTATCTGTTAGATGAGGGATGGTTTTCCGAACAGATTATTTTAGCGGGAGATTCTGCCGGAGGCGGGCTTGCTATGGCACTTTGCCATTATTTAAAGGATAAGGGAAAGCAGCTTCCAGCTGGAATTGTAGCAATGTCACCCTGGACGGATTTAACTGCCAGTGGAGAATCCTATGATACGAACTATGAAAAGGACCCTTTATTTGGAAAGACCAGGGACAGTCTGATTTATAATAAAGATTATATTGGGGACAATGACCCGTTAAATGCCTATATTTCACCGTTATTTGGGGATTTCAGAGGATTTCCTCCCATGCTGATACAGGTAGGCTCTTATGAAATGCTGCTTTCCGATTCTGTGAGTGTGGCGGCGAAAGCCAGACAGCAGGGAGTAAAAGTGCGTCTGAGTATTTATGATGGGATGTTCCACATCTTTCAGATGGCAGCAAAAATGCTGCCGGAATCTAAAAGAGCGTGGGTTGAAATCGGAAAATTTATTGATGTTTTGCTAAATGACTGACGTTCATATATACCGGTATGCCATTTTCGTAAGTGATATCCACTTCACCCTGAATTAGCGGGGTAAGGTAGTCAATCAAAGGCTGATTGATATCATTTCCGGCATCGTTAATCCATTCTGTAGGAACGGATTTTGCTTCATTAGCGATGTGTTTGATTTCAGTATAACCGTACTCAATCTGATACGGAGCGTCAGAAATACGGTTCATGGTAACCATAGAAGCTGTTACACCTTCTTCGGAAAGTGCGACAGCTTTTTTTCCTAAAGCAAAGGCTTCTTCTAAATCGGTTTTGGAGGCTAAATGTGCGGCACAGCGCTGTAACACGTTGACCTCTACGGAACGTACCTTGACGCCTAATTTTTCTTTTACCAAAAATTCAAGGGTTTTTCCGGCACCGCTTAACTGGCTGTGACCAAAGGTGTCCACGGACTGTTCTGAGGCGCTGATATAATTGCCGGAGGCGTCACGGATGCCCTCAGATACTGCCACAATGACATTGTTCTGTTCAAACAGCAGACGTTTTACATCAAGCAGAAAATCTTCTTTGTCGAAGGGAACTTCCGGAAGATAGATAAGGTGAGGTGCCGTATTATATTCATTTCGTGCAAGCGCAGCGGCGGCAGTCAGCCAGCCGGCATCACGTCCCATGATTTCCACGATGGTAACACTTTTCACTGCATAGATGAAAGTATCGTGGGAAATCTCAAGCAGGGAGCTTGCAATATATTTTGCTGCGGAGCCAAAGCCCGGGGTGTGGTCTGTCTCACAGAGGTCGTTGTCAATGGTTTTTGGAATACCAATGATGCGGACGGGGCTACCGATTCTTTTGCCGTATTCAGACAGCTTTAACACCGTGTCCATAGAATCATTGCCGCCGATATAGAAAAAGGCTTCAATATCGTAATCAGCAAACTGCTTGAAGATATAAACATAGGAAGAATCATCATCTAAATAATCAGGCAGCTTATAACGGCAGGAACCTAAAAACATGGCGGGTGTCACTGTAAGCCGGTGCAGATACTCCGGATTTTTTTCCATTAATGCAGATAAATTCATCAAATCGTTATTTAAAATACCAGTGATGCCGTTTAAAGAACCGTAAACGGTGTCGTATATTTTTGATTTCATTACGCCGTCGATGACTCCGGCAAGGCTGGCATTAATAGCGGCAGTCGGGCCACCGGATTGCGCAACCATACAGTTTTTCTGACTCATAATAAACTCCTTCGCGTAACATTTTTAGAACCTTTCCTAAGGAAAAGCAGCCATAGAATTGTGATACAGGCTTGTTCCCGTGGAAAGATGCAATTATAATGAAATAAAAAATAAAAATTCACACAATATCATACCCAAAAACCCGGGGATTATCAATATTGAATTTGAATAGAAAGAACGGAATATGAGTACAAAAATATGTAAATTGTGTCCTAGAAACTGCGCAGTGGACAGAAAAAACAAAGAAAGAGGAATCTGTGGACAGACAGATCAGTTAAAGGTGGCAAGGGCAGCCCTGCATTACTGGGAAGAACCCTGTATTTCAGGAGTGGAAGGCTCAGGTGCCGTATTCTTTTGCGGCTGTGCCCTGCACTGTGTCTTTTGTCAGAACAGAGAGATTGCAAACGGTACGGTGGGAAAAGAAATTTCAGTGGAGCGCTTAAGTGAAATTTTCCTGGAGCTGATGGAAAAAGGAGCAAATAATATTAATCTTGTAACAGCGGGACACTTTGTGCCACAGGTGATAAAAGCGCTAGAACGGGCAAAAGCACAGGGGATGAATCTGCCTGTGGTTTATAACACCAGCAGCTATGAAAATGTGGATACCATCAAAAAATTAGAGGGATTTGTGGATATCTATCTGCCGGACTTTAAATATATGAGCGAGACATTAAGCGAGAAATACTCCCATGCCCTAGATTACAGCAAAGTGGCAAAGGCTGCCATTGAAGAGATGGTGCGCCAGACGGGAGCGCCTGTTTTTAAAGAAACGGAAAACAAGACAGAGGAAGAACCGTTAATCAGGAAGGGCACGATAGTCCGTCATCTGGTACTTCCGGGGCAGGTGGAGGACTCAAAGGCAGTCATCCGTTACCTTTATGAGACGTATGGGGATAAGATATATATCAGTATTATGAATCAGTTTACCCCTATGAGTCATCTGTCAGCTTACCCGGAACTTACCCGGAAACTGACGGAGGAAGAGTATGACGAGGTGGTGGACTATGCCATAGAGTTAGGAGTGGAAAACGGCTATATACAGGAGGGAGAAACAGCTAAGGAGAGCTTTATACCGGCATTTGACTGTGAGGGAGTGTAGGTGCTAAAATGGCAGTCCTACGCGTTTCTGCATAAGTAGTAATAATTACATGTGAAATAGAAAAACTTACAAATCTGTTTTTTTGGAATGAAAAAAGAGTATATTGGAAGAAAGTACAGATTATTGTACCGGAGAGGTGAAACGTGTGATAAGAATCGGAATATGCGATGACGTAACTGAGCAGGTGAAAATACAGCAGCAGATGCTTGAGAATATAGCGCATGACTTATGTCTAAATGTTGAAGTGGGGTGTTTCCAGAGTGGGGAAGATTTGTTATGTGAAATTGAGCAGAAGGGAAGTATGGATATTATCTTGCTAGATATTGAAATGGGCGGAATCAATGGAGTTGAAGCAGCAAGATTGATTCGGGAAAAAGATAACCGGGTAATTTTAATCTTTATCTCTTTTTTTGACCAGTATTGCAAGGAAATGATTAGTGTACAGCCATTTGCGTTTTTAGACAAACCTGTTTCGGAGGAGCAGTTAGAGCCGGTGATAAGACGTGCATTAAAAGTGCTGGGGGAAAAGGATGAAATATTTGAATATACATACAAAAAGGTTTCACATAAAATTTTGTTAAGAAAGATACGCTATTTTGAAAGTGACAAAAGAGAAATCAATATTCATAGTACAGACGGAATCTATTCTTTCTATAAAAAGTTAGATGAAGTGGAAGTACAGTTAGAGAAGACGGATGTAAAGTTTTTAAGAATTAGTAAATCATATTTGGTGAACATGAACTATGTGAAGGAATTCCGATATGAAAAAGTTGTAATGGATGATGGCAAAGAAATGAGAATCGGACCCAGATATAAAGATAAAGTAAGAGAGAGTTATTTCGAAATAATAAGGATAAGTTGAATAGTGAGCGTGATAATACGCACCACGTTTAGAATGTATGGGACAATACAGATTATAGTATTGTCTCATTTTTTTGCATAAAAAAATAAAAAGTTACAGATAAGCATATTATTTTTGACGTTTGAAGGATTTTCTGTCGAAAAATGGTAATATCAAAAAGAGGAGGAAATTAGGATGAAAGACTTATTGAAAAAATACTTAAGTAATTTAATGACATTTGGACTTGAAAGGGTGGCAGCAGGAGCAGCAACAAAATGCTGTTATTTTATCCTTTATCAGCCGAAAGTGCCGGAAAATCTCAAGAAGTTTTCGAATAAGCAGAAATGAAAACCTTTTTTGAGAGGATCATAGACTTCATGGAAGAAAATGGGAGCATCCAGAAGGAATACAGAGATGTTTATTTATTTGCATTGCAGACAATCATGGTGTATCTCTTCAATATCGGGTCGGGTATTGTTATTGGCATATTTATGGGAGAACTATTCTACTGCATGATTTTTCTTCTAGCCTTTATGCTACTGCGTCAGGAAGCGGGTGGATACCATGCTCCGGGATGGAAGAGCTGCTATTTTCTTTCCTGTGGGGTTCTGATTTTGACATTATTGTGGATAAAAGAAAATTTCATATATCAGACATATATTACAGTGGTTGTAGCTGTGATGGCAGGGGCAGGAATAGTGCTTTTTGCTCCGTTGGAGGATACAAATAAACCATTAGAGGAATGGGAAAAGAGAACAATCAGAAAGAAAGCACAGTTCATAGTTGTGGCGGAGCTGATAGTCGGATTGACATTGCTAAGGGTTGAGGAGAAAGCTGCGTATGCAGTTTTTGGCGCTGTTGTGTGGTGCGGAGTGAGCTATCCGGCATGGGCAGTAAAAAGATATGCGGAGAAAAATGAGAAGAAGAGAAAAAATAACTATTAAATTAGTGATGATGCTGCTAGGAATTTTTCTGGTATTTCCGGGAAAAGTTTTTGCAGCAGAGAAGGAAGAAATAACAGAAAAAAAGCAGATTATATTTTTGTTAGATGCAAGTAAGTCGATGCAGGGGGATGGACAGTGGATAGAGACTGCTGACAGTGCGTGCATGATAGCGGCTGCTTTGCCCAAAGGGTACGAGGTGGCATTGCTGGTATATAATACAGAAATCGTTTATCAGGAAGATTTTGGGAATATCAGTCAGAAAACCAGACATGCGCTTGAAGCGATAGAATTGCAGGGCTACACTACCCCGGCAGCGGCATTAGAAAATGCGGTTGGAATGTTTGACAGTGCTGCAGTAGAGAAGAGAGTGGTATTTATCTCTGACGGAGAGGTTTCCATGAAGGGAGAACAGGAGACGAAGGATGCCATTTTGCAGTTTGAACGTGTAGTGGAGGATGCCGCAGAGCAAAAAATAAAAATTGATATGTTTGCAATTCCAAATGAGAGTACCCAAAATCAGGTTTCTTATGGAACAAAAGTTACATCAGGGGAATTGTATACAGTGGGTGAAAATCAGACAATCGAAGAAATCACTGCAAAATATCTGTTTCAGACATTACAAATAGAAAAAATAGAACTTGGGGAAGCTGTTTCCGATGAGGGAAATGTTGCTGTTGATTTGCAGGATACTTATATGCAGAATGCCAAGATACTTTTGGTTTCAGAGCAGGTAATCCGGGATTTCCGTGTTGTAGGACAATGCGGGAAGCTGAATATGATACAGGGAAATAAATTTGCAGTTGCCGAGTTGGAAAATCCATTAGAACAACAGGTCATAATGGATTATTGTTTGGAAAGCAGAGGTAATGTTCATACATATCTGATAAAAGAGTATTATCTGAAAACAAATATGAAAAAATCCTATACCTCAGAGGATGGCTCCTTTGCATTAAAAGTAGATGTTTTGAATCATCAGGATAAGCCGGTTTTGGATTCGGAGAATTTAAAAAATGACATTTCTATTTCCGTAAACGGAGAAGAGGCATCTTATGATGTGGAAAATGGTACAGCAGTTATTTCATATCAGACAGATACCACAACAAAGATAATTATGGAGGTAGACATCAATCCATCCGGCAATGTGCTTCATTACATAAAAAATGCAGATACCGTTGAATTAACAGTGCCGGTTGTAGAGGAAGAGCCGGATTACACAGTGCTTTGGATTGTAGTTGTGTCTTTATGCGTGGTAATACTATTGCTTTCCATTATTTATGAAAGGAAAAAGCAAAAAAAAAAGTCCGGTGATGAGACGGGCACGGTAATCATAGAGCAGCCGGAACCGCCTATATTGCCAAAGTATGATTTCTCCGGACAGTTAGCGGTTTATCTGCTAAAGGGAGAGACAGAAGAAGATATTCCGCCATGCAGTATTAAATTGTTTGGCAGACCACGGAAAAGTATGACATTTGACTGGATAAAAGACCGCTGCGGGATTGATTATAAGCTGGTAGATGCAGATAAAATCAGATTTACAGGTGGAAAAGACCATGCGCTGTGTTTCAAAAATAATGGTTATGCCACCATTGTAAAAGAAAATCAGATTTTAAAGCGCGAAAGAAAGTATGCTCTGTATTATGGAGAAAAAATACTATTGATTTTTAATGATGGAGGAACAGAAATCGAACTTCATTATAAAAATATGAAACCAAGTGAAAGGTAAGGAGGAACGAAGTGAATACGATAACGCAGACAAACAGGACGATTCTTTTTGAGGAAATCAATCCGGAGAAATTGAATCTCTTAACACTTGTGGGAGATGTCAGGGGAGTGAACAGCGTAAGCGACGATAAGATAAAAGAAATTAACGATGCTTTGCTAGTCAGAAGCTTTGACGAATTTTTAGAAAAATTTGAACCGGTTGTATATTCTTATTTTGATGCCAATAACCAGAAGGTTATTTATACACTCAAAAAGCCGGAAAATATTGAAGAGGAATTGTTGAGTGAAATCCATTTGAACCGGCAGAATGATTATCTGAAAATGCTGATGACTCTTGTTGAAGCAAAGCGGGCAGAGGGAAGTATCAACGTAGATTTTAAATTTGAGAATCTGACAGATATGATTTCCCCTAAAAAAGTCATGGATGATATCCGGCAGAACAGGAAAGAACTGCAGTATACATACGGCGAGTATGCAAAGCTTGAGGATGGTGATCCTAAAAAGTTAGATATTGCCGATAAGCTGAACCTGATGTTTGAGGAGGCAAGTGCAAATTACAATAATGTGATGGCGATGCTTCCGCTTGCCATAGAAGATATAAAAACAAGACTTTTATTAGGTGACGGACAGAAAAAGAAAGATGAAGCACCACTGAGTCTTGGAGTCTTAAGCATGGATGAGCATGGAGAACTTAAGATTTTAGAGGCACCAAAGGAAAACAAAAAAGAGTTGATGGTATTGGATGATAATGCCAATGCCGGATTGATTCAGGCAATTGAAAAAGATTATATGGATTTAAATGAGGACGGAAATGAGTATGTAATGTCACTGGTTGCCAGAACTTTTTGTCCTTTGGCATCTACGATGGAGAGTGTTGTGGACGTAGAGAAAGAAGTGGCAAATTATAATTCTTATCTTGAATTTTACAAACGGAGCAAGGATGACTTTATCAAAACCGTAAAACCTCTTGTGGAAAAGATTATGGGGGTATGGGCATTCTTTGAACAATATCCGAAGAATTGTAAAGGTATGAGACCGTCAATGGTTGTATCAAATGCCAGCAATGATATGTTAGCGAAGAGCAGTAATATACCGAGACTGCTGGCATATCTGAACACAGTAAATGCAAAAAATGATTTTGAAAATACTATCTGGTATGCCATTGTACCATCTGTTTCTTTAAACAGCAGTTCTAAAATGAAAGCGGTAAGAGAGCGTTTCAAAGGAAACGAAAATGTGGAAAAAGAAGATGTGAACAGCGTGGAATCACTGGTTCGCATTTTAGATGCACTGAAGGATTATGAAGTACAGTGTTTCTTCAGCTATGAGACAGGGGACAAGACTACCTTTAATGTTATGGCAACAGAAGGAATTGAAAAATACGAAGCAAAATGTACGCAGCTGGTGGGAAAACCATTTAGCGAATATGCAATTCCCTGTATTCCTAATTTTACAGTCATTCCAAAGGATAAGTCCGGGGTTGTTTTAGACAACAAAATGTACATCACGGAGCAGAATACGGCAGCATTGTCAAAAGAAAAAGAGGATATTATGAAAATCTGGATTGACGGTGTTTATATCGGAGCAGCATATGTAGCGGCCGGATTAGTTGCAGCTTATCAGAGCCCGGAATATTTAAAAGAAGTATTTAAAAAGAATGTGGATGAGTCCACGCCGGGCGTGAGATTTGACATTGAGGCAGGAGATCATGCGCTGCAGGTTCGTACAACAATGGCAAAAGAGATTACGGGATATACCAATGATATTAAGAGCGATATCAACAGGAAAAATTTCGGTTTTGTATTTTCTTCCGAAAATGCAGTGCTAGGTGATACCAATATTCAGAATATCATGGTATATAAAGCACGTAATTTGCTGACAGATGGAAAGACATACGAACCGATATACAAAACTCAGGTCACCACTTATATTCAGAGAGTGATGCGGTTAGCAACAGGTGATTTTAAGCAGGAAAATATTGTAGATTTCTTCTCCAGCAAACCCACAAGCCAGAGGAGCAGGTGGATGGAAAAGAAAGACTGTATCAATGCAATTATCGGAAATGGAGACGATATCCGGTATTCTATCGACGAAGCTGCAGGTTATTGCACGCTTGATATTGCTTTTAACGGCAATGTAAAGAATCTTGAGATAGAAATTAATCGGGTCAACAGCGAGGACAGAACATTTTAAATAAAGTCCAAAAGAAAAAAGGAGGAAAAAAACATGGGTTTTAGATTGACAGTAAGTGGAGGCACAGAGAACATCAGTCTCGATGAGAGAACTATCCAGAAAGTAGTGTTTAGTTCTGATTCTGCAACAGATTCTAATGCACGGGCAACAGACTTTGGAATTACGGTGAAAATTACCGGAAAAATGTTGTTTAAAGTGGGAGCAGATGGAGATGACGGAACATTGGGATTATCAAAATGGTCACAGGTTCCTTCCGAGCAGGCAGACTGCTACAGAAATGCACAGATTGATGTTGTATCGGCAGGGCAGGTAGTGAGAAAGTATACAATACCAAATGCCTTTGTCATGGAATATGAGGAGCATCTGGATGATGAAACCGGCGTAGGAACCTTTTATCTGCATATGAAGCAGAAAAAAGATGAAAATAGTGCAGTTAAAATTGAAGGCGGCTACGGAGAATAGCATGAGAAGAACTTCTATAAGCTCACAGCAAAGGCTGTTTCGCTAAGAAGTTCTAAGTCTCATGCTGAAGAATGCAAACCCGGCATTCTTCTTATGGGTTATAAATATTTGAAAAAGGAGATGGAATTATGTCATTTTTAGTAAAAGTTGAAGGAAGCGAGAGTTTTGAAGTGGCTAAAGAATGTGTAAGAAGCGTAAAGGTTACCACAGATATTCCGTTGGATTCTAATGCGAGAACAAAGGATGTCGGAGCTACGATGACTATCACCGGAAAGATTCTGGCTGCGTTAGACGGGGATATTACCGACAGTACAAGAAAACTTGCCTTATGGTCTGTCGTTCCGGCAGAAAAAGCGGATTGTTACAGAAAAGTAACAGTTGAGCATGTGGCAGGAAGCGTTATGGAAAGAAAATATTCCTTCCCAAACGCATTTGTGCTTGACTACAAGGAAGAATTTGGTGATGTAGAAGGTACAGGAACATTTACGTTAGTCCTCAGACAGAAAAAGGACAAAATCGCTTCTGTAGCGGTAGAAGGAAATTATTCAGCATAACAACAGGGGCGCAGATTGTCAATGTTACAAAAGGACAGCCTGCGCCTTAAACAAACAATAGAAAGCACGCTTTGCGAGCTTTCTATTGTTATGAAGTAAAGGTCAGAAGAAGATGAATCCATATCAGATATTAGGTGTTTCGCCGGAGGACAGTGAGGACACCATAAAAAAGGCATATAGAAAAGCGGCAAAAGAATGCCACCCCGATACACATCCCGGAGATAAAAAAGCGGAGGAGCGTTTCAAAGAAATCGGAGAGGCATACCGGATTTTATGCGATAAGCAGAAAAGAAAAGAATATGATGCGAAAG
>JAQXGQ010000144.1 GCA_029006795.1 Clostridiales bacterium
ATGGGAAAGAAATATGGATTTTGCCGCATTCGCTTCTTCTGCTTTTCTTTTCTGCTCCCGAATCTGCCGAATCAAAAAAATGTCTGGATTTTCTATCGTCAAAAAAAAGGACAAATTGACTAACATAATACTCATTCCACTGCTAAGCGCCAACGGAAACAGTGCCTGGAAAATTACCCCTACACATTCCACAGTCAAACCCATAGTTACCGCTACGCGCTTTTTTTTATGTACCTGTGACCAATGTCTGCACAAAATCACGATATTCGAAATCAGGTAACCGCAGATAAAGAGAAATGTTGCAAACACTGCCGGCCCATAAGAATAATTTCCATCCTTTGTCTGCACATAATTAATTGGTAAAAATGTAAGAAAAATCAGTCCCACAACCAATATCGGAATACACAGCTTTGAACCCACAATACGCTGCTTCGCTTCCTCCTCGACCAGGAGCACCATATAGCGGTAAGTAAAATAAACTTCGACCAGCACGGTTGCATAAAACAATCGGTGCAATGTATCATTAACCGGAATCGGTACTATCTCCAAATGATTCACCGTATAAACCGTTACCCCATCAAGCAAAAGATTGACGATTGATAAAATAAGCATTTCTGAAAAGCATGTATCCAATTTCGTACACTCTCGTTTTGCCGAAAAATACATATAAGCCAGAATCAACAAGACCAAAAGGCTTGCTACCTCCATTCGTATCATAAACTTCTCCTCCCAATCATCATGTAACACCGATTTTTCTTTTGTCTTTCTGTCTAAATTATACAAAAATTTTGCTCACAATTCAATACAACTTGCCGCCGTTTTTCGACAACTTACTCTTTTCTTTTTTCCTGTAAATGTATAATGAGAAAAAGGCACTCTCACATGATGATGTGAGAATGCCTTCTTTTTACTGCTCCATCTGTCTTCCCAAAAATGCTGCCGCTGTCATTGCCAGCTTCTGCTCTGTTTCTCCAAATCTCCTTTTTTCATCCCTGCCATATAAAATTACTGCTCCAATCGCATCTCCTTCGCAGAGAATCGTGCTTATCACTTCACTGCTGTGTATTCCAGGGTCATCTAACGTAATTTTGATGAATGAATTATCCTGGGATGAGGCAAGCAGATGTTCCCTGTCTTCAATCAGCCTCTCCAACTGCTTGCTGATGGGTTTTCCGTCAAATTCCTTTTTTCCGTTTCCCGCTGCAGCCACCACATGATCTCTATCCGTAATACACACAAGCTGACCGCTGGTCTGCGCCAGTGCTTCCGCATACTGGCCTGCATACTGACTAAGTTCACCAATCAGGGAATATTTCTTTAATATGATTTCTCCCTCACGGTCTGTAAATATCTCAAGCGGGTCTCCCTCACGAATCCGCAGTGTCCTTCTAATCTCCTTCGGAATTACGACCCTTCCCAAATCATCTATTCTTCTAACAATTCCTGTTGCCTTCATAAAGCAAAACCTCCATTTACGCTAATAGTATTTTCTGTCTTTGATACTATTATTTGTAAAAAGAGATTTGTTATACCTGCTTTCTTAATTTTATTCGCTGTCCCGTTTCCTCAAATTATAAAACGTAAACATTGCCGTATTTAAAAGCATTCCCTGATCATCGGCAATCCGTGCCTCTACCACAGAAATATTTTTTCCCGGCTTTAACACCCTGCTCTCACAAAGAATATATTCCGTATTTCTCCCGGCTTTCAGGTATTGAATATTACCGTCCACCGTAGTCACATAATAACCATAAGTGGATGCTGCTATTCCGCAAAGCGTATCGGCGGCAGCATAAAGCGCCCCTCCGTGAAAATCTCCATAAATATTTGTCAGTTCCTTACGAAACGGTATTTTTGCCTTCACAAAACCCTTTGACACCTCCATCAATTCTATCTGGAGACTTTTCATAAAAGGATTTTCCTCCAATATTTTCTGGCATTCTTCCTTTTGCATATCATATCTTCCTTTCCAATGTATCCAGTATCCTGCAAAAAATCTGCTCTGTCAATAGCAAAAATAATGACAGCATATCTTTTTATCCACATTCGGTGTCAGCGCAAATGTAGAAAAATACATCGTGTCATTCCTCAAAATATTTGTTTGTCCGTACAGTACATGATAAATCGACTGATATTCCTTTTGTGTTGGCCTTGCCGTATCCCGAAGTTTCCAAGAGCAGAACTGCACCGGATGGTCTTCGCTCAAAACATCATAAAGTGTATCCGGATAATCTGGAGATCTCATGCGATTAAACACCACCTCCACGACAGCCTCCTGCCCTTCTTCCGGTTCTCCACAGGCCTCCACCCAAACAATTTGTGCTAATAGGTCTATCTCGTCACGGGTAAGATAAATATTCCATCGGTTTTTATATAAATTCAATTCATTTGTGACAACCGGCGCCGTCTTTGCCTCTTCCCTTACTGTTTCCTGTTCCATAGCCTTTTCCGGTGCAGATGCCGTTTTATTCTCATTTTCTGAAACGAAAGATGCCGTCTCCACGGTCAAATCTTCCTGTATATCTTCCTGTTCTGCTTTCCCCTCCTGTGCTTTTATTTCATGTTCATTTGATTCTGGCGTAAATGATTTTTGACTTCTGTTGGATGCACAAAAAAAACTGCCGCAAATACAACATATCAGCAAGGCACCCAAGATTCTTTTTCTCATTTTTTCCCTTTCCTTAAGAACAATTTATAAAATCCTGTTGATTGCATATCCTAATCATGTCCATTTTTTTAATATCTATTCACTTGTTTTTTACGGAACATTTTTTTTAATGCCGCCTTCGGCTGACATCTAATATACATTATATGAACGCCAACAGAGTTTTATGACAGAAAAGAAGCGGCAAAATCCTTTGCCGCCTCTTTCCTGTTTCAGTATTGTTTTACAATTTAAATTTCTGTGTATTGTCTACCAGAATCTGTACATCATCTAACAGTCCATGCACAATTTCGGATGAGTTTCTCACCACATCGTCCAGTTCCGTCGACATTGCGGAAGTCTCCTCGGTAGATGCCGCATTGTCGGTTGCCAGATGATTTAACGTCTCAATTCCCTGCATTACTTTGTCGCACTGTGTATTGATTTCTCCGATGCGAGCCGTGATGGTCTCTATAGCGTCTACACAGGAATTTAATGCATCCTTCAGACCGTGGAACATCTCCTTTGTACTCTCTAATGTATTGACCTGAAGCTCTGCCGCCTCATTCATTGTCCGCATAATTTCTACTGATTTTTCAGAATTTTCTGTCAGTTCCTTAATGATCTCATTGATCTCAGTTGCCGTATCCGAAGACTGTGTTGCCAGATTTCCGATTTCTTCTGCAACAACTGCAAAACCTTTTCCTGCCTCTCCAGCCCGCGCTGCTTCGATAGAAGCGTTTAAAGACAACAGATTAGTCTGGGAAGAAATCTCCGTAATCAACGTAGCCGCCTGACTAATCTTCATAACAGACTCATTTGTATTTTCCGTCTGGGCATACATGGAATCAATATCCGTTTTGGTCTTTGTATTCACATCAATCAACTTCTGCAGGGCATCCATAGACTTATCTGAATAGTCCTGCATGGTTCTTGCGTTTTCATCCAGAGAACCTACCTCCTGCGAGGTATTTGCGATTCCCTCTGCAATATCCTCAATATTCAAAGAAGCTTCATTGGTAGACTGCGCCTGGGTTGTTGTATTTTCAGCGATTTCACCAACTGCGGTAGAAACACTTTGTATGGATTCCTCCATTGAGGAGAAATTCTTTGTAAAGTTCTGAATGACTCCGGCAAGATTTTCCGAGGTAACACTGATATTGGAAATCAGCTCCACCATATTTTTCTGTGCTACATCCAAAGCCTCTGCCGTCCTGCCGAGCTCGGTCGCATCTCTGACATCAATTCCCGTTGTCAGATCACCATCAGAAAGCCGCGTCGCAAGTCCCTGGATTTCAACCAAAGGATGACAGATTTTATTCCCGTAAATTCTGGAAACAAACATTGCAATCAGTGCCATAATAATTGCCGCCACAACAATTACAATACACAGCGTGACAAACTGATTATTGATACTGTTCTCCACTGCACCCATCTCTGCCTGCATATCATCAACATAGTTTCCTGTCGAAACAACCCATCCCCATGGCTCAAAAATCTGGGAATAAGCAACCTTTGGTGCAACTGTCACACCGTCAGCCTTAGTAAAATAAAATTCATTGTAGCCGCCACCTTCTGCGCTCTCTGCCACTTTCATAATTTCCTGAATAATCATAACCCCATTCTGGTCTTCCAGCTCATAGCGGTTATCTCCTTCCTGATCTAGCAGAATCGGGTGCATGATTAACGTATAATCTGTATCATCAATCCAGAAATAACCATCTCCCTCATCTCCGTAACGCATGGCACGCACAATCTCTGCTGCTTCTTCCTTCGCCTCATCCTCTGTCATATCCCCGGCTTCATATTTATCATATTCCGCCTGTAAAACAGTAATTACGGACTGAACCTGCGATTTGATTTCCTGATTATAGCCTTCGTTCATCGCATTCTCATAATCAGTGACCGCCAGTGTCGTAGCAGAACGAATACTGATTATGGCTACCACGCCTATTACCAGGCATGCCACCAATACATTGCCAATGCAAAGTGCCATCAGTGATGTTTTCACGCTTTTTGTTTTCTTTTTCATGACTCTTTCCTTCTTCCTTCGTACTGTCTAACTAATGTTGTTTTCAGTCTGTGAATTTATAACTCCCTTTTTTAACATTACTATTATACTATATGTACAATTTTTTTGCAACTTCTGTGTTTTTTTTGTATCTTTTAACTGTTTTTTTCTACACATATGCATGATCCACAGTAACTACCGCATATACATTTTCAAAATTCTTCTGCATCAGTTCATCAATCCATTTTTTTACTTCTTCTTCTCCCATTTTATAATCTGCCGGAAGTACAATATCGAAAATCACATTGGTATGTGTCGGGCCTTTCACCATGCGAAAATCATGGATACTAAGGCGCTCATCCTTTTCCTTTATTTTTTCCAGCACCTTACGTTTCATTATTTCGACTTCCTCATCATTGACATGAATCGGATCCATATGAATGACTGCTTCACATTCCAGCTTTTCTTTTAATTCCCGCTCAATGGTATCTATCATATCATGCAGTTCAAAAACATCCCCATCTCCCGGCACTTCCGCATGCAGAGAAATCATGCATCTTCCCGGCCCATAATCGTGTACGATAAGGTCATGCATGCCTGTTACATTTTCGTGAGACATCACGATATGTTCGATTTCTTCCACGAACTCTGCCTCAGGCGCCTTGCCAAGCAGGGGGCTTAATGTTTCCTTTGCTGCCTCATACCCCGCTCGCAGGATAAAAATTGCTACGAACAGACCGCAGATTCCATCCACGTTCCATCCAGTAAACTTTGTGATGAACATGGAAATGAGAACAACCGTTGTTGCCACTGCATCACTTAAGCTGTCCGCTGCCGTTGCTTTCATTGCCGCAGAATTGATTTTTTCCCCAATCTTCTTATTATAAGAAGACATATAGAGCTTTACCACTATGGCAGCAATCAGAATGACAAAGGAAATCAAACTGGTATCCACCGGCTCCGGATGCAGAATTTTTTGTACAGAAGTCCGAAACAATTCTACCCCCATGATAAGAATCATTGAAGACACTGCAAGACCGGAGAGATATTCCACCCGTCCATGTCCAAATGGATGCTCTAAATCTGCCTTTTTGCCCGCCATCTGAAAACCGAGCAGTGTAATGAGCGATGAACCGGCGTCCGACAAGTTATTAAAGGAATCCGCCATAATTGCCACCGATTTGCTGAGCGCGCCTGCCAGATATTTTCCGGCAAACAGGATTACATTCAAGACGATTCCAAGGATACAGCTTATTCTGCCATATCCCTGCCGCACTTTTGCATTCTTTACATCTGACGTATCTTTTAGAAATATTTTTGCAAGTAATTCAACCATATTTTTCCCCTCTCCTCTATGTTTAACACTTATTTTATTCCCATATGATGGAAAATACAATCCTTTTCCCTCATTTTTCCCGTCCCTGCTGCATATCATAAGAGCAAAGAGTTTCATTTTGCTGTCTGTGGCGCTTCAGCCAGCTTTTACAAGCTCCCTTCACGCAGGCGGAAATACCAAATGTACCTGCACATATGGCTGCCCCGAAGAACACTTCCACATCGGCCCCCTCCCTTCTTTTCGGCTCCAGCCTTTCTTAATCCTGCTACCAGCATATGAACCTTAAAGGCATTTGTTGCATTTCTTAATTTTTCCTTTATTCCAACAAATACCTGCTTTTTTCACTACCTTTTTTCTGGTATTTGTGCTATCTTAAGTAATATCTTAAAGCTATTGCGCAGAAAGGATTTATTATGGCAAAAAAGAGAAAGAGACGACAAAGTTCTTCTATTTCAAAAGGTCTTATCCTTGGCTTTGGCATTCCACTTTTGCTTCTCCTCATTTTATACATTGTCTTTATCTTTTATTTTCGCACGCACTTTTTCCTGCGCACGGAAATCAACCACCTCTCTGTAGGCGGTATGACACTGGAAGAAGCAAAAGAAAAACTAAAGGAGGAATGTGCTTCCTATCTTTTAACAATTTATGACAGGGACGGTAACAAGTATCATATCAATGCTTCCGACATTTCCTATACCTATGTTCCAGGAAAAGAAGAAGAAAAGCTCTTGAACAGCCAGAAGGCCTGGCAGTGGCCTAAATGCCTGTTTTCCGATTCCGCCCTCACCTTAAAGACTACGGTCACTTACGACGAGGAACTCTTATCCGACGCTGTTTTGGCACTTCCATGCTTTCTACCGGAAAATATTACAGAACCCGCCGATGCCTACATCGAAAAAAACGATGACGGCTATTCTCTCGTCCCGGAAACGCCTGGGACCCACCTGCTGCCGGAACAGGTACAAAAAAAAGCAGCATTGGCTGTTGCGGACGGTGAAGATACCCTCACGCTGACGGATGAAGACTATCTGGCCCCCTCCGTAACCTGCGAGGCCCCTGTGCTGACTGCCTGCATGGATACAATAGATACCTTGCTCTCAACTACAATTACCTACGACATTGCCGATGAGGAAGAAATTTTGGATAAGGAAACGGTCGCAAACTGGATCATTCTCGGAGAAGACTACAGCGTATCCTTAAACCAGACAAAACTCTCAGCCTACGTCCAGTCGCTTGCCAGCAAATACAACACCTATGCGGACCCGCGCAATTTTATTACCTCTAAAGGTGACACGGTACTAGTGGGCGGCGGCGACTACGGCTGGATTATTGATAAGGAAAAAGAAGCGGAACAAATTTCCACGGATTTATCCACCGGAAAAGCCATCACCAGGGAACCAATCTACCAGCAGCGTGCCATTTCCAGAGAATCTGATGACATCGGAAACAGCTATGTGGAAATCGACTACACCAACCAGCATCTCTGGTATTATAAAGACGGTTCCCTTGTGACAGAATCCGATATTGTATCCGGAAAGCTTGCAAACGGAAACGGCTCCCCGGACGGCGTTTTTAAAATTGTATACAAGCAGAGTCCTGCCGTTTTAAAGGGTGAGGATTATGAATCAAATGTAACCTATTTTATGCCGTTTGCGTATAACGTTGGAATCCATGACGCAGACTGGAGAAGTTCC
Organism: Clostridiales bacterium; assembly: GCA_029006795.1. Classification (GTDB taxonomy): domain Bacteria; phylum Bacillota; class Clostridia; order Lachnospirales; family Lachnospiraceae; genus Roseburia. Next base: position 7,686 of record JAQXGQ010000144.1, read on the forward strand.
TTTGGCAGAAACATCTATCTCAATTCCGGTTCTCATGGTTGCGTTAATGTTCCACTGGAATGCGCCACCGCCATTTATCAGAATATTGAAGTCGGTACGCCGGTGGTCGCCTACTACAGGGAGCCGGTCACTTTGACCTCAAATTCTGCAAAAATTTCAAACGCTTACTCCTATGTTGACCCGGAAGAAAAGAAAGCAACAGGCACGGACACACCGTAGCCTGCTGCTTTTTTATATGATACCTCCTGTTATTACTCACCTTCTAATACCTTTTCGAGCAACTCCTTAATCTCATCTACTGCCAGTTCATCCATTTTTTCACTAATTTCTTCAAATACCTTCTGATATTTTTCTGGTAACCGGCACTTCTTTATTTCATCCAGAATTTCAAACACTTTAGGAAATTCAAAATTGTCCACACACTGCTCAATATTTCGCAAGATTGGAAGAATCATTTTCTCCTCCAACACATCTTCTTCCGCCGTTGTTTCCTCTAACATCTCATAGTTTTGCAACACCTCCTTGATTTCCTGGAGCAATGTCTTGTACTGTTGGATAAATGGTTCCATATACTTATCAATATAGGCATAGTCCCCTTTCTTCCCCGCCATCTCCTGCGCTTTTGCCAGTTCTGAAATACCAACTGCCCCCATATTCATAGCTGTACTTTTCATGGAATGTACTTTAATCGTGTAATTCTCGTAATCCTGCTGCTTTTGGAGATTCCGAAGTTCCTCAAGCTGCTTTCCCCCGTAATCCCAAGCAATTTTTAGCACCTTAAGATAATCCGAACATTCCCCTCCACAGTTTTCTACTCCCTTTTTCACATCTACTTCTGGCAGTGCTTCTTCCAAATAGATTATCTCTTTTTCTTCTGCTTTGCCGCCGGCCTTCTGCTTTTCCTCCGGTAACTGCAGTGTTATTTTATCCTTTGGCAAAAATTTCACAAACAGTCGTTCCATCTGTTTTAAATTAATCGGTTTTCCAAGATATTCATCAAATCCCTGATCCATCAGCCCTTTCCGAACTCCACTGATAGCATCGGCTGTAAGCACGATTATTTTGCTTTCTCCGCCTTTGGCATAATAAGGGCTTAGCGCACGTATCTGATTCATCGCCTCTACACCATTCATTTCCGGCATCATCTGATCCATAAAAACAAACTGATACTGCCTGGTTCTACACAGTTCTACAGCTTCCTGTCCGCTGGACGCAGTATCCACAATCAATCCGTAAGACTTCATAATGCAGTATGCGACTCTTAGGTTTACGAAATTATCATCCACCACCAGAACCTGTACACCTGATATCTGCATACTCCCGAGTGTACTTCCGTTCTGTCTTTCTTCTTCGTGGGAATAGGCTCCGTCCATTGGCGATGCATCTACAATTTCCTGTTTTAGAACAACAGTAAATACCGATCCTTTTCCGTACACGCTGGACACCTTGATCTCGCCGCCCATCAGGTTTACATAACCATTTGAAATAGCAAGTCCCAGACCGGAACCCTCCACTCCGTAATGTACCTTTCTGTCCAACTGCTCAAAACTTTTGAAAAGGTGTTCCTGATCTTCCGGCCGTATTCCACTTCCGGTATCAGAAACCTTAAACTCCAGCTTTGCCATTTTATCCGTCTTTTCCAGTACTGATACATCAAAGGAAATACTTCCCTCTTTCGTGTATTTTACTGCATTATTTAAAATATTAATTAATATTCCGCGAATCCTTATTTTATCTCCATATAAGCGGTTCGGAATTTCAGGATCAACCTCCATGTGAAAATCCAGCCCCTTTGCCTGCGCCTGCGAGGCAATGATTAGCGAAACATCCTTTAAAAGTGCCGCCATATAGTATTTTTCCGGAATCAGCTCCATTTTCCCGGATTCAATTTTTGAAATATCTAAAATATCATTGATGATTGCCAAAAGGTTATGGGAAGACCATTTAATATCTTCCACATGCTCCCGTACTTCATCACTGATATCCATCTTCAGTACCAGCTCTGAAAAACCGATAATCGCATTCATTGGTGTACGGATTTCATGAGACATATTGGCAAGGAAGGTACTTTTTGCCTGATTTGCATACTCGGCCTCCTTTTTTGCCTCCTCCAGACGCTGCATTGCCCTCATACGCTCGGACAAATCCGTCACAATAATGATATAACCTGTATTATCTCCATAATCATCATAAATCTTATTGATTGCGAGACTGCAGTACAACTGATTATGACAGCATACCGCATCTACATCCTTACGCTTGTTTTCAAAAGAAAACACCTCCTCTTTCCGTATATGGAACAACTGGCTGATCTCTATATCCTCCACTTTTCCTTCTTGTATTCCAAAAAAAGAGAAGGCCGCATCATTCAAAATCCTGAGTTTATAGTCCGCATTATATACCAAAACCGGCATTGCCAGTGAATAATAAATAAATTCCGACATATTGGCAATATTCATTCGGAAGCGATTGATAAAGCTAATCGCATGATATAAAAAAATGAGAGCTACAAACTGTCCTATAGTACTTCCCGGAATTGCCGGTTTCCCGAACAGAGGAAATACCGTATCCAATAGCGAGCCCGACATAATAATAATCTCAGCCACAAGCAATTTCTTGCCCAGTTCCTTTAAACGTCTCTCCTTTCCGTGTCTTATCATCTGACAGATAACCCATAACAAATTTAGTCCGATTATTACCGTATACAGCGTATAAACGTTATTCCAGAATCCAGGTGTAAAGGAATAAGTCATTCCAATACTGGTAAGCTTATATTCTGCCTGTTCCTTCTGTATGACAAAAAAATAAATGATAACTCCTGAAAACGAAAAAATTTCCATTCCCCTTAAAATTGGCTTCTTTACTCCCGAAAGCTGACATACCAGCATCTGTACCACAATCAGATAGGAAAAGGTGCCAATCATCCCAATTGCTCTCCAGAAATATGCCTTGCTTGGATCAGTCTGGACAATTACCCCGAAAAAACCCATACCCCAGATTGCACTGGAAAGACACAAAATAGCAAACAGACGGTTTTCTAAATATTTTAAATCTCTTGTACGAAATGTCCGCAGGGAAAGATAACATGCCATTATAAAACACGCAAACAACGTCTGTGAAAACACGAATTTCATAATAACCCCTCCCCCTGCGGATACAATACCTGTTCAATATTTTTTTGTAAATCTTCCTTGCTGACCGGTTTTGCAAGGCATGCCGCCGGTTTGCACGGAATACACTTTTTTAGTACCTCTGTATTTATGACACCGGACAAAATAATCACAGGAATCTGTGCCCGCTCCGGGTCTCGCTGTATCATATTCATTACATTTGCCCCATTATAAAGCGGCATCTGATAATCCAATAAAATCAGATTCGGCGTATGCTTGAGCAGATAATCCAAAGCCAGCTTTGCCGAGTTTATCATAATAACATTGTAATCATCATGCAGATAGCTGTTAATCAGCTTCAAATATGCCATATCATCATCAATCGCCAATATGGTTTTTTGCTGCTCTTTTTTTGCCTTCTTCTCGTATACCTCCATCACTTTCCGACGCAGCGTCTCCTTATTTACAGGCTTCACCAGATAACCGTCCACTCCCATACAGACGGAATTCATCACCGTATATCTGTCCTTGTTTCCTGTCACCAGAACTACCGGAACATTAATACACTCTTTGAGCTTGTGGAAACGTTCCAATGTCTTAAAGCCATCCATTACCGGCATATTAACATCCAAAAGAATCACGTCCATATGCTGCAACTGCACAGCTTCTACTGCCTGTCTTCCACCTGTCGCCGTAAATACCGCCGCCATATCTTCCAAATACAGGCTCATTGTCTCCAGCACCTGCAAATCATCATCTACTATCAGCACATTTGGTCGTACATTTACCATATTAAGTCCCCTTTTGTCAAACTTCACAAAAACCACTTTTAAAATATACAAAAATTATACCATATGCCATATCATGTTTGCAATATTATACAAAATTCCCCCAGAACAAATTGTTTTTCATATTCCAATCTGTCCTGGGGGAATTCATTTTTATATCGTAGAAGCGATAATCTCCAATTTTCCCTGAAGTTCTACTTTTCCGTAGCCGTTTGGCAGAATAAAGTGATCTCCTTTTTTAATGTGCTGTCCGTTTAAAAGTGCATCGCCCTCCAAAACAGACATAATCAGGAACGGATATTCCTGTTCAAACTCCGTCTTTCCGTCCAGCTCAAGCTTAAACACCTTATAATAGCTGCAGTCATAAAGCTGATACAGCGTATTCTTCGGTACGTTTGCGGCAGATATTACACTGTCCTCTACCGACTTTGCCGGAACATTGATTACATCAATACTCTTTTCAATATGTAGTTCTCTCGGCTTTCCATTAGAAAGTCTGTCGTAATCATAAACGCGATAGGTGATATCACTGTTCTGCTGTGTCTCTAAAATCATAAGACCGCCTTTAATTGCATGAACCGTACCCGGATCAATCTGAATAAAATCACCCTTCTTCACCGGAATCTCACGGATAAATTCACTCCACTTTCCTTCGTGAATCATGTCACCAAGTTCCTCTTTCGTCTTCGCATTGTGTCCGATGACAAGAGATGCGTCTTCCGGACAATCAATGATATACCAGCACTCCGTCTTACCGAAAGAACCGTTTTCGTTCACCTTCGCATATTCATCGTTTGGATGTACCTGAATACTCAAATCATCCTTTGCGTCAATGATTTTAATGAGCAGTGGAAAACGATCGATATCCACATTTCCGAACAGTCCCGGTTCCTCTTTCCACAATTCTGACAGCTTTTTCCCTGCATATTTTCCTTCACGAATCGTATCGTCGCCATTCTGATGCGCTGCAACGCCCCAGCATTCGCCGATATCATCACCTTCTATTTCATAACCGAAATCGGTCCGCAATCTTGTACCACCCCAGATATTATGTGTAAATACTGGGTTCAAAAATAAAATTGGTGTATCCTGTTTGTTCATTCCAAGCTCCCTTCCACCAGATTCAATCACCTTCTGATACCAATAGGCAGAATCCTTTACAATCCTTTTTTGTGTCGTAAAATCCACATAAACTATCCCAAATCTCTCATTATAGCCTTTGTCCCATTCAAAATTGTCCAAAAAAGTCCAGAGGAAATATCCACGCACATCCACGCCTTCATCATTTGCTTTCTGGAGTGCAGAAAGATATTCATCCAGAAACTGAATACGATTCGGATCATGAACTCTCCCGTCGGCTGAAACATTATCATGACAGGACATTCCGTTCTCCGTAATATAGATCGGTAATCCGTAACGCTCATACAGAAATTTCACACCCCAGTAAAAGCCTTCCGGTGTCACCGGCCAATTTGCCGCTGTCTTCGGAAATCCCGGTGCACGCTTTATGAACTCCGGCTCACCATCCGCGCCTGCCCGCACCTGGTAGCCGTTATAAATATTCTGCCCCATGAAATCAATCGGCTGATGAATCAGTTCCATATCCGCTTGTGTAATTTCCGGCAGATACTCCTGATATTTCTTTAGTCCTTCCTCGGGATATTTTCCCAAGAACACCGGATCTGAAAACCATGCCACATTCCAGGTCCAGTTGTCAATCGGATTATAAAAACCAAAATAAACCTTCTTTGCAGCCTCTATATCCTCTGGCTTATCTGATGCCGGATAAGCAACACCACAGGTCGGTGCATAGCCTATTTTTATCGGCTGCACTGCATACTTGCGCAGGTTAATCACTGCCTTGCCATGCGCGCGGAGCACATTGTGTGCAATCTGGAATGTCTCTTTTATTTCCATTTTTTTACCTGGCGCATGCACCCCGGAAAGATGTCCCAACCCCACAAAGCACTGTGGCTCATTTAAGGTAAAATAATACTCACAGAGATCGGAAAAGTTCTCCGCCACAACCTTTGCATATTCGCCAAACCAGTCAATGACCTTTTCATTCAGCCAGCCTCCCTGGTCCTGCAACGCCTGCGGCAATTCCCAGTGATACAATGTGATATACGGAGTGATTCCGTTTTTCTTCATCTCCAGAATCATATCACGATACAATTCAATTGCTTTCCCATTTACTTTTCCGGTTCCTTCCGGCAAAATCCTTGCCCAATTTAAGGAAAACCGATATGCCTTGATGCCTAGCAAACGCATCAGCGCAAAATCTTCTTTATAGCGATGGATGGAATCACAGCTCACATAGGCATTCTGATTTTCAAAAATCCGTCCCTCCTCTGTAAAGGTATCCCAGACGCATTTTCCGCATCCATCCTCCTTATCTCTTCCTTCTATCTGATAGGCGCTGCTTGCCACGCCCCACGCAAAATCCTCTCGAAACATACTGCTCCTCCAAATTTGAGTTTCGCAGCTTTCACACCTTATACTGGCTCAATGCCTCCTGCAGACGGGAAACTTCCTGATTCAGTTCCTCCGCTGCCGCCGCCAGTTTCTGTGCATCAGAAAGCTGACCATTTACGGTTGCTGTTACCTCCTCCGCCGAAGCTGCTGTTTCCTCTGAGACAGCCGCAATACTGCGAATAGAGTCAAATACTTTTTCTTTATCTGTTACCATTTCTTCCATGTTTCCGGTTACTTTAATAAGCACCTGAATCAAATTCGTTACATTTGTATTAATCTCACTGAAAATATCTACTGTACCTTCAATAGATTCCGCCTGTGTCTTTAAAAACTCCTCCGCCCGCTTTGCCGAATCGGACGTCACCTGCGTCTTCTGCTGAATCACACTTACTATCTGGCGGATATGACTACCCGCCTCTGCGGACTGATCCGCAAGTTTTCGTATTTCCTCTGCTACAACGGCAAAGCCTTTGCCTGCTTCACCTGCTCTGGCAGCCTCAATCGATGCATTTAAGGAGAGCAGATTTGTCTGTTCTGCAATCTCACTGATTGTGGCAATAATACTGCCAATGCTCTTGGAATTTTCCTCTACATCTGCAATATTCCGTATCAGGACGTCCGTAATCTCTGCTGCCGCTTTGGATTTGTCACTGAGTTCATACACCATGACTTTTCCGTTTTCAATCGCTGTCATCGCCTGCTTGGAATTTTCCTGCATTGCTCCGGTTCCTTCATATACCTGATTCAGCTTATCCGAAAATTTCGTCATTTCCTGCAAACCGACATCTGTATCTTCCGCCTGCTTTGCAACACCCTGTGCCACTTCTTCCATCGCCGTATTGATTCCAATCATGGAATCTGCCATGGTGCTCGCTGTGGAAGCAACGCCGTCGGTGGACTCGTTTACCGCCGTAATAAATTCCACAACATTCTGCATCAGATTCCTGATGTTATGCAGCATGTCTGTCATGCCGCCTGCCAATAATTTAAATTCATCATTACGTTTTGTAACAAACTCTGTAGTAAAGTCCCCTGCCGAGACTTTTTTCATCTGTTTGTTTAATGTTTTTACCTCACTGCTGATGCCCTGTGCCATTACACTTCCGATAAACAATGCAACCAGACACGCAACAATAACGATAATAATCGTAGCATTGCGAATCTGTGATGCTGCAGAAAGAATCGTTGACTTTGGTACAATACTTGCAACTACCATCCCTGTCTTTCCAATCGGAGAAACACAAAGCAGATGGCTCTCGCCCTGGAAGGACACATAGCTGTTTCCTGCCTCTGTCGCAGCTAATGCCACTTCCTCGACCTTGCTTCCATCAAAAATATCTGTTGTGACAAGCGCACCATCCTCCATGGTCAGTGCCCGGTTATCCGGTGTGAATAATGCCACATAAGAGCCCTCACCATTGTCAATATTGGTAAGGACCTCCTCTATTGCCTCTGTTGTAATATCCAGACTGATAAATCCATTTCCCTTTGCAAAGGTACGCATATATGCTACAGCATATCTGTCCTCACTTGAACCGACATTTTCATCCAGATACTTGTGATAGCCGCTCCAGTAACTCTCATTTCCGCTGGTAGATTTGAAACGCGCTCCCTCATCTGTTGCCAGATATTCTTCATACGCCTCTCTGGACGTATTACTGGTAGAAGAAGTAATTCCATTTCCGTTTTCTCCAAAAACCGCATAATTTGAGATATAACTGGAAGTTCCCCTGACTGTAGTCAATACCGACTGGGCAGAACGATAGCACGACTGTGCCTCCGCCGCATCTGCCTTATAAGATTTTGTATAATATGCCTGTATGTACTCATTGCTGGCAAACTCTGCCGCCTTATTCTGCACATTCTCACATAAAAGATTACAGTTTAAGCTCATGGCAGACACAGTATCCATTACAGACTGCTCATACTGCCTTTTGATACTGCTTACCGAAAGATTATAGGATACCGTTCCCAGTATCACGATCAGAATAACCGGAACACAAAACGCAAGAATCAGTTTGTATCCAATCTTGCTGTTTCCCTTCTTATTTTTGGAAACCTTGGTCTTCTTATTCTCATCTTTACTTTTTTCGCCCGGTTTTGCTGTTTTTATTGCATCGAAAGACAATTTCGGCACCTTAATCTTTTTTACTGCTTCATTTATCTTTTTCTTTTCAGTGCTTTTTGTCTTTGCCGTCTTATCTTTCTTCACAATACGTTTCTTCATGGCCTTTTCCTCCCTGTGTGGTCTGCTCACGGACTCATGCATCATCTTCTCCCCTCTGCTCATTCCCCCTTATTTTGATGAACAGATAATTGATGCCAGGTAAAACGGTACTGCTGCATTCCTGCTTTCTTCTGTCAGCCGGATCTTTAATGTGTGCTTTTTTACTTCCCCGTGGCGTAAAATGTTCTCCAGAAAAAGACAGTCACCCCAGGTCTCCTCGAAATTCGCATCCAGTCTTACTGCAGTTTCTTCCTGTCCGTCAATCACCGCTTCTGCAATGGGAGCAGGCTGCTTTACTGACTTTTTATACTGGATTGCAATCTCACTTCCATAGATTTCAAATGTAATGGATGCTCCCGGTTCGGATGCTATCCACCCATACTTGAATACATCTGTGATAGATTCCTGTTTTGTCATGTCCTTTTTCCAGTCTCCGACCATCAAAGGAGCACTGTTGTCATTCCGATACCGTCTGGCATGCTCATAGGCATTTGCCGTAAGAGGCTCTTTTTTTTCAAAAGGCATCTCCTCCGCTTTCCCCATCTCCTGATATACTTTTTCCAGAAAATAGATAATCACATCCGCTACCAGTTCATGACCAACATCATTCGGGTGAAGATAATCTGCTGTAATTTCCTCTGCTTCTATCCTTCCCGCCGCCACCTCCGGATAAATGGAACGCTGCATACTGATCTGTGGCAGTTCATAATACCTTGCTACTTTTGCGTGCTGTACTTCGGCATTTCCTCCGTCGTCATAACGCACATTATTTAGAACTATTATAGCAGGTTTTTTATGAAAAGTGTAGATTTTTCGAACTAAACTTTCATAAGTTTCCAGGAAAAACTCACTACTTTTATCATTTACACTAAATTCCACAAAAACAAGATCTGGTTCTTGGCCAAGCAAATCATCCTCAACTCTTGCCGCTGCAAAATGGGAGGTCGTTGCACCAATGCCTGCATTAATATAGGTAATTTCTGATTTAGGAAATTTTTCCTTCCACCATGCATAGACACGATATGCATAACATAGCTTTGGGCTGGACGCCAGACATCCCATGGTAATGGACCCACCGATAAACCCGACGTTTATTTTCTCTCCAGCCTCTGCGCGCTTCATCACTTCTTTCAGGCGATAAAGATTGCCTCGATTGGCTATCGCCCGCTCACAATCTATTTGATATTTCATCTTACGATATCTCCGCAACGCCTTAGAGCCTGCAAAAAGCAGGCTCCAAAAGCAATATATTATTAATTGGTTGTGCAGCGGTAAGAGTGTTTTCCACCGCCGCTAATGAAAAGAAACTATCGAAATGTTAGCGTTTGCCGATTTCTGTATCAGTAGTAGTGGTAACACTATGGTCCTTGATGTAATCAATGATTTCGTCCAGAGTCGTAAATGCCAGACCAACATAACTGTCTGCCGCCCCATAATAAATTGCAATCTTTCCGCTTTCAGAATCATGTATAGTCGCACATGGGAAACATACGTTTGGAACAAATCCTCTTTCCTCATACCATTCTTCCGGTGTTAAGAGGAAAGTCTCACATCTGTATTTTACGATGGATGGATTATCAATGTCTAAGATGGCTCCGCCAATGGAATAAACATAACCGTTACAGGTTCCGCTTACGCCATGGTAGAAAAGTAACCAACCTTCTGAAGTCTCAATCGGAGCAGCACCGCCGCCGATTTTTAAGGACTCCCACCATTCATTACCTTTTCCCATCACATGTCTGTGTTTTCCCCAGAACTGCATATCCGGGCTTTCGCTGATGAAAATATCACCAAACGGCGTATGACCACTGTCAGACGGACGGGACAGCATTACAAAGTTACCATTAATTTTTCTCGGGAACAATACCGCATTCCGGTTAAACGGCAAAAACGGATTTTCAATCCTAGTGAAGGTCTTAAAATCTGTTGTCTTCGCCATACCAATAGCTGCACCATAGAAATCCTGACACCAGATAATATAATAAGTATCTTCTACTTTTACCAGACGAGGATCATATGCATAAACCGGCATAAACGGCTTTCCTTCCTCATCTACAAACTGAATCTTATCTTTCTCAAAATCCCAATGAATGGCATCCTTGCTTCTTCCAAGATAAATATAAGGAATACCATTTGTCTGTTCCCCACGAAACACACCGATAAATTCATCACCATAAGGTATAACTGCACTGTTGAAAATACGTGCTACACCTTCTACCGGATTTCTTCCGATAATCGGGTTCTCATTGTAGCGCCATACCGGAGCGTTTTTTAACCCTTCCGGTTTATCCTGCCACGGCACATTTGGTACGGCAGGACTAATCATTTTGTATTTGCTCATAATCCGCTCTCCTTTTTCTCTCTATTTTTGGTTTGCTAAAAATTCCATGTTCTTTTTTATCAAATCGCATCTCTGTGCGACACACTCTACGGAACGTCCCGGATCACTCGGTGTATTAAACACATAATCTTTTAACTGATCGATGGTTGTTGTTGCGACATGAAGTCTGGTATCGCTGGCTGCATAGTAGATATATACCTCGCCCTTTTCATTTGCGATGGCACCGTTGGTAAATACCACGTTTGATACATCGCCGACTCTTTCCCACTCTCTCGGAGCAATCAAAAAGCCTGATGGTTCTGCAATAACCTTTCCCGGATCCTCTAAGGAAGTTGCAAATGCGTAAATAACATAGCGAAGCCCTGCTGCTGTATTACGTACACCGTGTGCAATATGAATCCATCCCTTATCTGTTTTGATTGGAGTTGCGCCTGCACCATTCTTTGCCTCGGTAATGGTATGATACTTACGAAGGCTGGTCATACGTTCTTCATCAATTACTGCATGTGTAATGTCATCACACAATCCGAATCCGATTCCTCCGCCGCTTCCTGTATCAATAAAGTCATCCATTGGTCTGGTATAAAATGCATATTTTCCATTTACAAATTCCGGATGCAGGCAGACATTTCTCTGCTGCGGAGAATTTAAAGTAACCAGATTATCCAGTCTCTCCCAATGTTTCAAGTCTTTTGTTCTTACGATTCCGGCTGCCGCAACGGCTGCAGACAAATCATTTACGGTCTTATCCTTGCTTTCAGAACAGAACACACCGTAAATATAGCCATCTTCATGTTTGGTAAGACGCATATCGTATACATTTGTTTCCTCCGGACAGGTATCATCCAAAAGAATTGGGTAATCCCAGAATTTAAATCCATCAATTCCATTGTCGCTTTCCGCTACGCCGAAGAAAGATTTTCTGTCATTTCCCTCAATACGGGCAACCAGATAATATTTTCCGTTTAATTCAATTGCACCCGCATTGAATACGGCATTCACACCGAGGCGTTCCATAAAATAAGGATTTGTCTCCGGATTTAAATCATAACGCCAGGTAAGCGGAATATGTTCTCTTGTAAGAACCGGATATTCGTAGCGGTCATAAACACCGTTATAAAAGTCTGATTTCACATTTTTTCTGGCAATCAGCTCATTATATTTTTTTAATTCTTCTTCATATTTTTTATGCAACATCGATATTTCTCCTTATGACTTCCATACACATTCTTCCATTATGGTACGGACATTTCCATGGTTCAACAATTGGTCTGTTTGGATAAGGCTTTCCGTCTTTGTCTGTCTCCCAGAACCATTCGGAGCCTTTTCGCTTATCAATCATGTAATCCTTGATAAACTGCCATTCTGCTTTTGCTGCATCAAGATAATCCTTTCGCTCCGGATGTCTTGTGTAACCATTCAAAAAGCCAACAACAGCTTCTGCCTGTACCCACCAGATACGATGTTCATTCACGACGCCTTTTTCGCATTCATTCGCCAGAGAACGTCCGTCAAATGCGATTTTATAAATCTGGTTTGTCAAATCGTCAATGATTGGTGCCAGTTTTTTCTGATAGGAATCCTCTCCCAAAACATCCACACCGCGGTTTAACAACCATGCGGTTTCAATGTCATGTCCATAGGAATGTAAATCCAGAATACTGTTATAATTTTTATCAAAGAATACTTCCTGACGATGGAGCGTCGGATTGTAAATCTTATCTGCTATCGTGTCCAAAATCCACTCCAGACGTTTCTTTACATCTGCATCTTTCGACACCCGGTAAAGTTCCGTATATGCTTCAAATACATGAAGCAGCGTATTCATGGTCTTATCTGCAATCACACCATTCTCAGACAGCTTATCATTTTCAATCAGATGAAACTCTTTATCAAAAGCCTCTAAATATCCCACTTCATCGGTGCATTTTTCCTCAATGATTCGGAATAACCCCTTTGCCATCTGTAAGGCTTCCGTATCACCTGAAGCTTCATAATAGGAAGACAATGCGTAAATGCAAAATGCCTGATTATATGTATGTTTTGTTGTATCTTCCGGTTTTCCATCATAGGTAATGGACCAGTAGATTCCACCGTTTTCCTTATCAAAGCAATAATCTTTCATAAACTGGAATCCGTGTTTTGCCTCATCAAGCAAACTTTCATCTTTTAGCAATGTATATGCATTCGCGAAAAACCAGGTAATCCGGCTGTTAAGGATACAACCCTTAACAGCTTTTTTATCCAACTTCAAGTCATAATCAAGCCAGCCATAATAACCGCCATTTTCATTGTCACGCAGATTTTTCCAAAAAGGAATAATTGTATTTAGTAAATGCTCTTTTACTTCTTCGACCATCATCGTTTTTCTCCTATCCTTAGCCCTTAACAGCTCCTGCGGTAATACCACTGTAAATCTGTTTCTGGCATATAATGAACACGATCAGTGCTGGAAGCAGTGAAATGATAACACCTGCACAAATCAGATTGTAACGGTTTCCAAGTGGTCCAGTGAATGTATATAAGGACAATGCAATGGTACGAATATTCTGATCCTGCAAATACAGACTGGCTGAATAGTACTCATTGTATGTATTTACGCCCTTTAAAATAGCGCTGGTAACAATTGCCGGCTGAAGCAGCGGCAGGATAATCTTCCAATAAATCTGGAAATAAGAAGCACCGTCAATGATGGCAGATTCATCCAATGAAACCGGAATATTTTCCATAAACTGGATGAAAATATAAACGGAAATAATATCCGTACCCATCATCATGATAATGTATCCATACAAGTGATTGATAAATCCAAGGTTTCCCATAATCTTATATACTGTTACCTGCATTGCTACTGCCGGAAGCAGAGATGCAAACAAAAACAGGTTACGAATCAGGCCATTACCCGGGACTTTAAAACGGTTAAGTACATAGGCAAGCTGCGTACCAACAAGGATTGCACCAATGAGTACAAAGACCATAACAATTAATGAGTTTAAAAACGCCCGACCCATATGTGCAGTCTCAAATGCTCTTACAAAGTTGTCAAAAGTCCATGATGACGGAAGTGTCATTACGTTTGTTGACTGATATTCCGCATCGCTTTTAAAAGCTGTGATGACACAGGATACTACCGGAAGCACTGCGCAAAATGAGAAGAATATCAGGGAAAAATATTTTACAACTACCCAAATCCAGCCGCCAACGCTTCTGTGTTTGATTTTTATTTTTTTCTTTTCCATCCTGGTTAGCCTCCTTTACGCTTTTACTCTCTTTTTATGTTTGATTTCATCCGTTTCGTTCGCATTGCGGAACAAATACTTCATAATCAACTTCTGGGCAATTGTTGCCGCAAAAATAATAAGAAGCAAAACCACTGCCATTGCAGATGCAAGACCAACCTTCTGGCTGACATGTGCAATCTCGTTCATAATTACGAAATAGGTTCCGGTTCCGTTGGCACCACTGGTGATAACGTATGGTGGTTCGAAAGCACTTAAAGAACCTGTGATAGAAAGAATGACATTTAAGGTTACGATAGTTCTTATACTCGGCAGAATGATATGTATAAACTGCTGAAATCCATTTGCTCCGTCCAGTTCTGCCGCTTCATACATTTCCTTGTCTACAGACATAATCGCTCCGATAAAGAGTACCATGTTCTGTCCAAAGTATCGCCACACTGAGGTAGCTACCAGAGACCAGTTATTGATAGACTGGTCTTTCAGCCAGTACGGAAGATTGTCAAGTTCAAATCCAAGCCATTGAAGAATTGTGTCAAACACAAACCCTCTGGTATAGAAAAATTTAAAAATAAAACCAATTGCAATACCACTGATTAAGTATGGGAAAAACATAAGTCCCTTGAAAAAGTTTCCACCCTTTACCTTAAAACTCAAAATGGTTGCCAAATATAATGCCAAAACCAACTGCAAAATTGCTCCAACAACATAATAAAGGCTCAATTTCAAGGCTCCGAAACAGTCATCCCTAGTAAAGACATCAATATAGTTTTTCCAGCCGACAAACTGCCATTTTTCCCTCGGAGTTCCGTATTTCATCTTATAAAAACTAAATCTTACCATTTCCTCAAAAGGCAAATAGGTAAATACAAACAGCAACAGTAGTGGAATTATCATGAACCCCACGCAAATCAGTACCTGCTGTCCCTTTCTGCTTTTCGCCCATTTAATTAGATTAAAGGGTTTCTTTTGAAAAGATTTCTTTTCTGCTTCCATGTCCACTTCCTCCACATCTCCAAACATGTTCTGCCATTTTTCCTTTCAGAGGAGCAGGGACGTTTCCCTGCCTCCTCTGTATTATCTTCATTATTCTTCTGTTACTTCGACTCCAAGTGTTTCCTGTGCATCCGTCCATGCCTCATTCCAGTCAGCCATAATCTCATCAAAGGTCTTATCGCCATTTGAAGCGTGTTCAATAATCTGCTGCACTTTCACATCTCCACCTGCGTTAAAGTTCAATTCTGATTCAGAATTCATCTCATTGAAAAGATCTTCTTCTCCCGCTACTGCCGGCTCATCCTGAACAAAGGTTACACCGTCAAAGGAAAGTTTTGTTTCTGTGCTGTTAGCGTCTACAGGAAGTCCATCCTCATTGTAGGAGAAACCGGATTCCTCGGTGAGCCATTTTACAAATACCATAGCTGCTGCCTGCTCTTCCGGTGTTGCATTTACATTAATTGCGTATGAGTAATCTGCACCGTCAGTAGCATACTGAACGCCATCAATGGTAATTGGGAATGGCATATATCCGATATCATCTGCATTTTCACCTGCTGCTTTCATCTGTGGAATTGCCCAGGAACCAAGTACCATGCAACCAATCTCACCATTGTTAATCATGCCTTTGCAACCTTCCCAGTCTGTGGTTGCATAGTCATCTTCAATCAGACCATCTGCTACTGCATCATATAAAATTTTATAAACCGCATAAGCGTGTGTTTCATCGCCATAATCTTTGAACGGATCTTTCGTATGAACCAGTTTCTGGTTCATGTATGTATTGTCACCGGTTGCATTATTTCCGATGTAAGCATCCCATGCACCCATTGTCCATCCTGCTGCATAGTTTGTATAAAGCGGAATTGCATCTGTGTTATCTTTGATTGCCTGTAAAGCTGTAATAAACTCATCCGGTGTCTTAGGAATTTCGGTAACACCTGCTTCTTCAAATACCTTCTTGTTGTATACGATACCCTGTGTCGTTGCTGTAGAAGGTACACCATAAACCTCTCCGCCATACTCCCATGCTGTTGCATAATTGATTTCTGTCTTCATGGTATCTAAATCACCGTAAGAAATGAAATAACTGCTTAAGTCTGCCTTGTCTACTGCAGGAATACCCATGATTGTCTCATAATCACCAGACTGTAAATGCATCAAAGCATCGTCTGCATATCCGGTAGAGGTTGTAATATTTACAGTAATGTTTGGATATAATTTGTTAAAATCTTCAATGTACTGTTTCCAATTCTTTCCGCCGTATTCATCGCTGTCCATATCTGTTCTGTGATTGAACATGCTGATTTCAACAGAAAGGTCTGTGTAATCTTCTCCCAATGTAATGTCTGCATAGGATAAAGTACCATCTGCTGTCCCGGCAGCCTCTCCTGCATCACCGGTTTCCGTACCAGCTGTGTTTCCTGTACCAGCTGTGTTTCCTGTACCAGCTGCATTCCCTGCGTTGCTGCCGCCATCTGCATTTGTGTTACCGCATGCTGCCATGCTCATGGTCATTGCTGCGATTAACGTAACTGCCATTACTTTTTTGAATTTCATGATAAAATTCCTCCCTTTTTTTAATCTAAAATCAATTCGTTATTTGATTTAATTTAATTATATATTTTTCTATTTTTTAGTCATCATTCTATCTTGTAAAATATATATTATTATTGCTTTTATTGTGTTTTTCCATATTATATACAAATCTCGCTACTTATTTTTGTGCATCTTTAATGTTATACTCGTCTTTTTTCTTCTTTTTTAGTTTGTTTTTTTACTTTATTTTTAACTAATAAGTAAATTTAATTTCTATTTTTATATTAAAAAACTTGTCATTTAAAATCTTCTAAGCTATAATAATACAAAATTCAATGATACTTTACAAAAAGGAGATACCCCTATGGATTTCTTAGCTTCTTTTCTGGCTTCATTCAGTAAAACACCCTCGCTTCCAAACGGAATGCCTCCGGAAACATTATTAGGTCACATATACGAAGAGAAAGCTGACATTCCATGCCAGTCATTGCTTTCTATCCACGCTTATGGCTCCCACTATATGTCTGCGCCCTTTTCCTATCATTTTCGCTCTTTAAACAGTTACCTTCTTCTATATACCAAAAATGGGAACGGCACACTGCAGACTGCAGAAAACAAATTTACTCTGGAAGAAATGTCTCTCTTTCTCCTTGACTGCAGGCAACCCTTTTCTCTGTCTCTCTCTGGCAGCTTCTGGAATTTTGAAATCTATTTTTGTACCGGCTCACTGCTTTCTGCGTTCTATCTCCGTCCACAGGGAATGTATTGGAGTCTAAGCCATTCCGCTGAGATTCTGCGGCATCTCCAAATGTTAGAGAACAGTAACAAAAACTTTCTGCATCGGAATCCCATTCTCGATCTTAAATGTTTTGCGAATCTTTTCTCTGACCTTTCCTTAGCAGCAGAGCAGGAAATGAATGCGAAGAAAAATCTTCCCTCTTACCTTCTCTATATGAAAAAGTGCTTCGACTACTCTTATGCGAACCATTATTTTCTGACCTATTTTGAAACAGAACTTGATATCAGTAAGTACCGTCTTTGCCGCGAGTTTTCTACTGTCTTTGGGGTTTCTCCCATACAATATCTCAATCAAAGGCGCATTGAAGCAGCCAAAGAATTGCTATGCACTACCAGCATGACAGTTCACGAAATCGGTTCCTCTGTAGGCTTTGATAATACCAACCATTTTATCAATCTTTTTAAACGCTCCACCGGCAAAACCCCGAATGCTTACCGGCAGGAAAATTAAAGTAAAATAATCTTTATGGAATCAAAAAACTGCGCCTCAGCGCAGTTTCTTAGTTATTGACTTTTTTCACACTATTTTTATGGACCATATGTCCGTCCACAATAGTTATTCCCTGTTTGTAGCGGTTATCCTCTATCTTTTTAATCAGAATATGAACCGCCTTTTTAGACATTTCCTTCACATCCACATCAAACGTCGTAATATCCACATCACATAGTCCCGGATACAGATAGTTGTCAAAGCCAACCACAGACACATCCTCCGGCACACGATATCCCTGTTCCTCCAAAAGATTCACTACTCTGCTTGCAGTCAAATCACTGTTACATACAAAGGCTGTCGGTTTTTCCTTAAATTCATCGTAACTCATGTCTACATTTACAACGCCTTCCATGTTACGATCCGGTATCACCCATTCCTGTGGCACTTTTTTTCCGTGCTCCATCATAGACCTTGCATATCCAAAATAGCGATCCGTGATGCTGGCTGTGCAGAGCAATGTTCCCACATAAGCAATATTTTTATGCCCCATCTCAAAGAGGTAATTCGTCAACATGTAGGAACCATAATAGCCGTTGGAAATGACTGCATCACTCATCTGATGTTCATCGTAGAAGTCAAGGTACACAATCGGTACGGTTGTGTTTTGATTCAGTGCCGCAAGGTATTCTGTCTGAAGCCTTCCCACGATAATCAACCCATCCGCTTTCTGTTCTAACACCATCTTAGGGAGTGAAAGTTCTGCTTCTCCTGTTAACGAAATAACTTCCAAAAGTGTAAAACTCTCCTTTTGTACAGCTTTCATATTTATACTTTGATACATCTTCCAGTAGAAAGAATCATATCCACCTAAATATTTTTCCGCTACAATCACTCCTATATTATAGCTTTTCTGTACTTTTTCCCTCTTTATGGCGGAGGGCTGTTTATATCCCATTTCATCCGCGAGTTTTTTTATCTTCTCGCGCATTGCCTCGCTAACACCCTTCTGACCAGAAAGTGCTTTTGACACTGTTACAGTGCTGACGCCTAACTGCTCTGCGATATCTGCAAGTTTCACTGCCTTTGCCATTTCCCTGCTCCTTTTATTTATTACTTAAAAAATCACCTAAATTAATTTTATTTTTTACTTCTTTTTTTGTCAAGATGAGTTTTAGCAGGATACAATATGAAGCAATTTCGATTGAAAATCTCCCCAGAGGTTTGCAATCTGTATTCCCGCATAAAGAAGGGTATCTCCCGCATAAATTTCTTTCTCCCCTTCTATGCGGTAATTTTTCTCCGGGTCAAGTCCCTTCAAACAAATTCTTCTGCTGCGGTAATTCGGTCGGTTTAACACCTGCACAAAGGTTATCAGTGCTTCATTTTTATCCTTAGATACCACTTCGTAACAGTCAAAATAATGATTTTCCTGATAAGAGGCAATACGGTAATAATCTCCCTCACGAACCAAATCATTGTATTTATGATACATTGCCACCTGCTCCGGTATCAGTTTTTTGTCTTCTTCCGGTATCTTTGTGATATCTAACTCATATCCAAAGGTCCCTGCTAACGCCACATGACCTCTTGTCTCAAAAGGTGTCACCCTGCCCACAGTATGGTTCGGGCAGTCGGAAACATGGGCACCCATCGTAGAAAGAGGGTAAATTAACGCCGTTCCTTCCTGAATTTTTAACCGCTCCACAGCATCTGTATCATCCGAGCACCAAATCTGCGGGCTGTAATATAGCATTCCCGGGTCAAATCTTGCACCTCCGCCGGAACAGTTTTCCAAAAGCAAATGCGGAAATTCCGTCACCAGACGTTCCTGCATTTCATAAAGTCCCAACACGTAACGGTGATAAAGTTCTCCCTGACGGTCAGCCGGCAGCTCCATGCTTCCGATATCGGAAAGCTGGCGATTCATGTCCCACTTCACGTATTCAATGTTGGCACTGCGTAGAATTTTAGCGACGCACTCGTAAGCATAATCCCTCACTTCTTTTCTGGTCAAATCCAGCACATACTGATTTCTGCAAAGAGACGGTGTGCGGTTTGGCACCCTAATTGCCCAGTCCGGATGTGCTTTATAAAGTTCGGAATCCGGGGATATCATTTCTGGTTCAAACCAGATACCAAACTTCATGCCAAGTTTATTTACCTCATCAACCAGATATTTCAAGCCGCCTTTTATCTTATTTTCATTGACAAACCAGTCACCCAAGCTGGTGTTGTCATCATTGCGGTGTCCGAACCACCCATCATCCATTACCAGCATTTCTATTCCAAGCTCAGCTGCTTTTTTCGCAATGGAAAGAAGTTTTTCCGTATCAAAATCAAAGTAGGTTGCTTCCCAGTTATTAATTAGAATCGGACGCTTTTTATTCTTGTATTCACCGCGTATCAGATGATTCCGATACAACTCATGGAACTGATGTGTCATATCATCCATACCACCATTAGTATAGACCAATACCACCTCCGGTGTCTGGAATTCTTCCCCTTTTTCTAATTTCCAACAGAAGTTTTCCGGATGGATTCCCATTGCAGCCCGAATCACATCGTGCTGGTTCAATTCCACCTGTGCGAGAAAATTACCGGAATATACAAAGTGCATTCCATAAACTTCTCCGTTTGTCTGCGTGGCATCTCCCGCCTTTAATGCCATAAACGGATGATCCTGATGAGAAGTTTCACCACGGACAGATTCTAATCCGCAAAAGCCTTTTCCCACTTTACGCCACTGCATCATACGTTCCCTTGCCCAGGAACCATGCAGCGTTAAAAGTTCAAAATCCTTATTATCCATATCCAGATTTGCAGAAAGCACCTTTGTCAAATACAACGGTTCTCCCTGATTTACCACCCGGACACTTCTTGCGATTACGTCCACATCCAAAAATACCGTATAAAGCAGAACCACCTGAAGCCCCAGCACCTTATCTTCACAGAGAAGTTCTAACGTTTCACACTCTTTTTCCGCTCCAAAGGTTGCAGGTAATCCCGGAAGCATCGGTTTTCCCGGATAAATCCGATGGGATACATAGCTTAGCGATACCGCCACATGACCACCGGCGGTTTTCACTGCAATGCTGCTTCTGCGGTAATCCCCCACACCGTTTCCCGGATATTCCATAGGAAAAGAATCCAAAAAAGAAGTCCTGTCCCTGTTATTTTCGGAAGGAACAAAAGGCCCTTCCTTAGTCCGAAGCAGATATCCAATCCGGTAATCTCTTAATTTTTTGCCATAATAAACGTGTCCGACAAAATTCTCTTCATCCACAATGCCAATGACATAACTGGAATTTGGCGTATCTAATTTGAAAATCCTATCCTGCTCATAAAATGTAATTGCCCCCATTTATATTTCCCTTTCATCCACCTGTTTTTGCAATCATATTTCTACTTTAACAAATCCTCTTTCAATGCTGCAAGTTTCTGCTCTGCATCTTCTAAAGAATTACCTTTTACACCAAAATAATATTTAATTTTCGGCTCTGTACCGGAAGGACGCACACAGCACCAGGCATTATTGGATAGTTCATAATACAAAACATTCGAGGTTGGAAGTCCTGTTTTTTCTACCGCTCCGGTTGCCATATCCTTTCTGGTATCCTCTTTGTAATCGCGGACTGCTAACACATCAAAGCCACCTAATTTCTTAGGAGGATTGTTTCTCGAATTACTCATCATCTCCTGAATCTGTGCCGCACCATCGATGCCCTTTAAAGTCTTTGTCTCTAAGCCCTCTCTATAGTAGCCGTATTTCTCATACATATCTAACATAGCATCCCACAGAGTCTTTCCATTCTTCTTACACCAGGAAGCCACTTCACAGAGCATCATAACTGCCACACAGGCATCTTTATCTCGTGCATAGGTTCCTGCTAGACATCCGTAGCTTTCTTCTAAACCAAATACATAGTTGTAGGTATTCTGCTCTTCAAAGAATTTTATCTGCTCACCAATGTATTTAAAGCCTGTCAGCACTTCAATTAATTTTACTCCATATGCTTTTGCAATTGCTTTTGCCATATCGGTGGTAACAATCGTCTCCACAAGAGCCGGATTTTTCGGCATGATACCCATCACTGTTTTTTCTCTTAAAATATATTCTGCAATGAGCATACCTGACATATTTCCGGTAAACGTCACATATTCCCCTGTCTTTGTATCCTTGCAGTACACACCAAGTCGGTCTGCATCCGGGTCTGTTGCAAGAACAATGTCCGCATCCACTTCTTTTGCAAGTTTTAATGCAAGTTCGAAAGCCTTCGGTGATTCCGGATTCGGATATGCCACTGTCGGGAAATTACCGTCCGGCAACTCCTGTTCTTTGACTACATAGACATTTTCAAATCCAAGTTCCTTTAACACACGGCGCACCGGTAAGTTTCCGGTTCCATGAAGCGGTGTGTAGACAATCTTAATGTCCTTAGCCATCTCCTTTATGATTTCCGGATGAATGGACTGTTTCTTTAATTCTTCCATATAACGGTCATCCATCTTAGCACCAATCACCTGATAAAGTCCGGCTTTTAGAGCCTCCTCTTTCTTCATGGTTTTTACCTGGGTAAAGGAGGTTACTTTTGCCACCTCTGCCAAAATGTTTTTATCGTGAGGCGGAGTAATCTGCGCACCATCCTCCCAATATACTTTGTATCCGTTATATTCTCTCGGATTATGGCTGGCGGTAATTACTATACCGGAAATACATCCTAACTCTCTTACCGCAAAAGAAAGCTCCGGTGTCGGACGAAGGCTGTCAAAAACATATGCCTTGATACCGTTGGCATTTAAGCAAAGCGCTGCTTCCTCTGCAAATTCCGGTGACATAATTCTGGAATCGTGAGCAATTGCTACCCCTTTCTCCTGTCCATTCTGGGAAATAATATAATTGGCAAGCCCCTGGGTTGCCTGACGAACGGTATAAATATTCATACGGTTCGTTCCTGCGCCGATGACACCCCTAAGACCACCTGTCCCGAACTCTAACTGTCTGTAAAAACGGTCTTCGATTTCTGCCGTATCATCTTTGATTGCCTCTAACTCTGCCTTTGTATCTGCATCAAAATATGGATCACTGCACCACTGTTTGTAAACTTCCATGTAACTCATGTTTTACTTCTCCTTTTCCGGCAGCATTTCTGCCCTTTTAATATTATTGAATAAATTATAACCTTTTTTTAATTAGATGTAAACTAATTTTACCTCATTCTATCTTTTTCGCAAAAAAATTCTTCACCACAAGTTCTGCCGGTTTTGCATATATTTCATAGTCCATTTTGTTTCGTGCTGTATTCTCCGCATACAGTCTTGCTCCCCACGACCAGAATGCCATTCCCGAAACCCATTCTCTCTTTTCGCAGGCAAGAAACATCTTTTCATACCATGCCGCCTGCCCCTCAGCATCAGGTGCTCCTTTTACTCCCCAGTCATTTGGCACCCGGTTAGAACCTTCCACCGACATACAGCCTGCCTCCGCAAAAAAGAAGGGTTTGTTAAATTTCTTCACTACTTTTTCAATCCGGTCTAATTGTGTTTCCCAGTCGTCAATCGGATAATAGCCGCTGGAGGATATAACATCTACGCAATCCCACCATCTGACATTATGCTCCTGGTACTTATCCGTATTGTAAGATACCAGTCCGTGATAAACGGCTCTGATATCCGAAATCAGTCTGCGCCACTCCTCTTCCCGATGCTCACTCATTACCATCTCACAGCCGGCAATGAACATTTCGCAGCCTGTCTCTTCTGCAATTTTAGCATAATGAAGCTGAAATTTTGTGTAAGAAGAAAACCAGTTACTCCACTTCGGTTCGCATGGCACATCTTCATCAAAGAAATTAATATGCGCCCGCCATGTACCGTTTTTGCAGTTTGCCGTTGGCTTTAACGCTACCCGAAGCCCTAATTCTTTTGCAAAGGCTACCATGCTTTTTAGTTCTTCATCCGTCAACGTTGCCTTTGAAGTATAACAGATTTCTTCGGACTGCGGTGTCTCCTGAAGCCCACTGGGTGCAAAAATAACAAAATTAGCGCCGGTGCGCTCTTTCATTTTTACAAGGCTCTCTTTTGCCTGTTTCTTTTCAAATTCTCCTGCCCATGCAAAAGGAGCAAAGGTCATTCCGCAAATATACTCCATTTCAGCCATCCTTTCTTTCTTTTATATTTTGTTTCCTTTTTCCATGACAAAACTATAGCATCCTTTTTGGGTTTCTGATATAATTTTTCTTGTTAAAAATTGTATAAATCTATTTTAAAACGGAGTATTTATTTTATGAATTCTTCTTTTGAATACACAGATAAATTGAATAAACCTTTTGAATGCTTCTTTTTAGAGGCACGATATGAATGGTTTCCCATATTGCCCCACTGGCATTATTTTATGGAACTTTTCTATGTCACCAAAGGAACTGCTCTGGTATATCAGAACGATGACAGTTACATCGTAAACGAAGGCGACCTCATACTCTTCCTTCCCTCTGCCATCCATTCCATCTATGCCACTTCCGAGGCACCTATTGAATATTATGTTTTGAAATTTGATCCGGCACAATTAGAGCCCACACCCGCGGCTTCCACGCAGGGTAGCTGGAATTATACAGCACTTTTCTCAAGTGCCATCCATAACGAACATGCCAATATTTATTTTTCTGAACAGACTTTATCCTCGGTTCCTGTTCTTTCTATATTAAGGGATTGTGTATCCGAAATGGAAGAAATGCAGTATGGCTATCAGATGATTTTACAATCAAAAATCAAAGAATTGCTGACCTACCTTCTGCGCATCTGGCGGAAAGACGGTTTTGATATGGATCCCTATTTCACACCTCTTGCCAGGGAGAATACGATTTACACTATCACAGAATATATCGACAAACACGCCTGTGAAAACTTAAAAGTAGACGAACTCGCCTCCCTCTGCAATATGAGTTACTCCTACTTTGCCAAGAATTTCCGTGAAATCTACGGACAATCATGCAAAAAATACATGGAATTTATTCGTCTTTGCAAAGTAGAAGAAATGCTTCTGTTTACCAATTTTGATTTAACCTATATCAGCCAGGAAACAGGATATTCAGACTGCAGCCATTTAATCCGTGCTTTTAAGGAGAAACATGGGATTTCTCCTCATCAGTTCCGCAAAGCTCATGGTTCATCTTCCTTCCAAGAAGACAGGCACCAATCAGGGATGTCAACGGAACCGTCAAAATAACACCCATACTGGCAGAAAGCCCCTGCATCAGTTCGATTCCCACTGAATACATATTGCCGATATAAAACCCTTTTAAAAATCCTGTTCCCTTCTTCTTTCATTCTCTGCCATATCCGAATAAAAACAACATACCAAGCATTACGACTACCACCTTTGGTAATCTTAATACCTTTTGTCTCATCTTCTAATCCTCCGTTATATTTCCCTTTTCATCTACAGCCGCATTGAAAGAAATCTGTTGCATATAGGAAAACAGTTTTCCCGCTGCCGCCTCGTCCATATTCTGCGTCACGCCACCTGCGGCATAGACTGGAAGTAACCGGTAAGATGCCGTTCCATCTTCCTTCACGGTCACTTCTACTGCTGCCGACTGTTCTATACTCTGTCCAAAAATAAAATTTCCGAGGCTATAAAATACCGGTTTTCCATTGATGTACTCAATTCCTTCTAAGCAATGGGTATGAGAGCCAACAATCAAATCTGCTCCGGCTTCCATACATTTTTGGGCAATCTGTTTCTGGTTTTCATCCGGCGCCTCACTGTATTCTGTTCCCCAGTGAGGGAAAACCGTTAAGAAATCGCACTGTTTTTTTCCCTCTTCAATCAGATCTAACAACCTTGTTTCATCATAACAGGAAAATAATCCCGGTGCCGAATTTTCCACCTTCCAGTCGGCAGTCGGTACTACCCTCGACACTGCCAGGAAACCAAACTTTTTGCCGTTTGCCTCTATTATCTGTATCTGCTGCGCCCGCTCTACGGTATCTCCGGCACCACCATAAAGGATCCCCGCCTCATCTAAAGTAGCAAAGGTATCTCGCAGGGCATCCTTTCCATAATCTAAGGTATGATTGTTCGCTAAGGAGACAATATCCACTCCCATTTCCGTCAGAGCTTTCACATAGGACGGTTCACACCGGAACACAAACTGCTTGTCCGCCATTGCCTCTCCCCTGTCACTGAACGGAAATTCGTTATTTATCATCAAAATATCTGCTTCTTTTAACTCCTGCAGCAAATCCTCTGCCACTACCCCATTCATTCCTCCTGCATCATATCCCGCTTTAAAAGCATTGGCAAATAATACATCTCCGGTAAAAATCAAAGTGGTTTCTTTCTCTGCCGCAGCATGCTCTTCCTGTTCCGTATTTTCGGTTTCTTCCACACCTTCTGTATTTTCTGTCTCTTTGGTATTTTCTGTCTCTTCCGGTTCTTCTGTACTGATAATATTTTCTTCTAATTTAGAAACATTCTCCGTTTCCTGCATCACAGTACTGCTCGTTTCCGCTGTATTCTTTCCACCTGAAAAAATAAACGCCGCGAACACTCCTGCCACTGTTAAGATTGATAATACATATAATACGATTCGAATTGTTCTGTTCATGATTCCCCCGCCTTTGAAATAGTCAGGCATTTTACTCCCACAGGCCTATGATAAGTGACTGTCTTTGAATTGTCAACTGGACTGCTCATTTTTTGCGTAACTGGCTGTTTTTATCAAACCAATTTCTGTTATAATCTCTGTCGAGATTGTATGCAAAGACTACGCACACAGCTCACAGAGGTAATAACAAAAGAAAGGTTTGGTAGTTTTATGAGAAATGAAAATTTGAAAAAACTTGTCATTGCCGCTTTACTCGCAGCTATGACCTGTATTGCAACTATGATTATTAAGGTTCCAACTCCTACTATGGGTTACATCCATTTAGGAGACGGTTTTGTGCTTTTATGCGGCGTCATCTTAGGCCCCTGGATGGGTGCTTTAGCTGCCGGAATCGGTTCTATGTTTTCCGATATTTTTTCCGGCTATGCTTCCTGGGCACCGGCAACCCTTATCATCAAGGCTCTTACTGCCTGTGTGGCAGGACTTCTGTTCCACCATCTGCAGCATGCCATAAAGTCTGATAAGGCTCGTTACGCTGCTATCGTCATTGGCGGTGTTATCGGCGAAGCAATTATGGTTATCGGTTACTTCTTATATGAAGCAGGACTGGCTGCTTTCGGAAGCGGCGAAATTACCACTGCTTCTATAGCTGCCGGTATCGCTTCCTCCGCAACAGGTATCCCTTTTAATATCGTACAGGGTGTTGCCGGCATCATTATCAGCGTACTGCTGCTTCCTATCCTGATGAAAGTAGCAGATATCAGAGAGTGGATTACAAAATAATTTTCTTATAGCAAAACGGGGCACTGTAACTAACACAACGCCCCGTTTTGTATATCTATTCTTTAATTTCTACACTGATACTGCCCATGCCACAGTCTAAATCAATGGTGCCGATAGCACTCTCGTTTTGTATCTTTTTACTGCCGGTAATGTTGGAGTACTTCGTGTCATTAATCTCAATCTGACCTAATCCACAGGAAAGTTTATAGTTATAATTGCTCTCTTTTCCCTTTAGATTCAGTTCCATTTCGCCCATTCCGCAGTGTCCTGTAATATCTCCGGACACTTTTCCGCTCAGTTCAAGATTACCTACACCACACTCTACCTTTACATCTTTATACTCACCGTCTTTTATTTCAACATTTCCTGCTCCGATGGCAAGCTCTAATTTATCAGTTACCACAAATCTCTCTACTTGTAAATCTCCGGCTCCCACATTGACATCTAAATTTTTGCAGGTTATATTCTCAAGAGAAATCTCTCCCTCCACTGCTCCGGTGTTAATCGTAAATTTTTCAAAAGAAGCTCCCTCCGGAAGTGCCAGTTCAATCTTAGGGCTGCTGTTTTTCACATGATTGTCCTCATCATATTTCACAATCAGAGTATCTCCATCCAATGTACAGCTATAATATTTTTCTTTTCCTGTTACAAGCTCTGCACTGATTGTCTCCGCT
Source organism: Clostridiales bacterium (assembly GCA_029006795.1). Taxonomy (GTDB): domain Bacteria; phylum Bacillota; class Clostridia; order Lachnospirales; family Lachnospiraceae; genus Roseburia. The sequence goes on from JAQXGQ010000144.1 coordinate 35,695, forward strand.
TCAGAAGACGGAATCACTTTAAGGTACGCCGCATCAAGATTCAATTTGATATTCTTCACATCAGCGAGCGCAATATCCTGTTTCAGCACATTTGTTTCCGGAAAAGACGACAATTCCGTATTCAAATCCGCTAGTTCATCATTCAATTCGCTCTGGATATCCGTTGTAGTATCCTCAATGGTTTCGCCAATCTCATCGAAGTCTTCTTCCCTGTCATCATCACTTTGATAAGAAATACCATTTTCTCCAATATACCAGTTGCCATAATGAAGTTCTCCATTTCTCCATATCTCACTGCGTCCCGCTCCCATCAGGGAAGCAATTCCACACAAAATAATTCCCACTCCCGCAATTACTGCCACAACAATCAAGCTGATTTTTGTAAATTTTTTCATGCCTCTATCTCCTTCCTTTTATGAAAAGGTTTCTTACACAATTTTACAATTCCCTTAAATGCCCAGGGTAAAAATACACCGAAAATCCAAACCATCAATATCACTGCCAACAAGCCAAGTGCCAGTACAATCAGTCCTCCTCCAATCAAGCCTATTCCAACCGCCGGTGCACCGGAAAAAAGTACGGCAAAGCCACTGCCTAAAATTGCAAACCCGCTGACAATAAGCGAAGCCATCACTGCTACAACTGCTACCGCCACTCCTAAAAGTGCGCACACTACACCTACCAAAACGCAAATCAATATTAACAGTAATGTCAGCCAGATGGGACTTGTCAATATCAAAATCGTAATGGTCAGTGCCGACCACCCCTTATCCTCCTTTGGCTGTCCCTGCAAATTCTGTATGGTGTTATTAACATTGCGGTAATACTCTGCATCCCGTTTTGCCGTACTATTATAATAACTGCCATTTCCTTCTAAACCTAAGTTCTTTCGAATACTTTCCGCTACCTTCTGCGGAGACTCTAACTCTGCTGCGATTGCTTCCTCGTTTTCCTCCCCCGCATCCTCAAAGTAACTACGGTAATATGCTACTGCATCTGCTTTTTCTTCTTCCGATATCCCGGATAAAAGCAGCTCTAACTGTTTTAAAAATTCTTCTTTTTTCATTAATAACCGTTCCTTTCTGCTCCTGCAAATTCTCTTTTTCAGAAACAAATTTTTCGTTTCCTCATTCCGAAAACAACATTGATATTTTTGACGAGTAGTCCTGCCACTCTTTGCGGTACTCTTCAAGTTTTTCTCTGCCTGAGTCCGTTATCTTATAATAACGCCGGTTTCTGCCGCCACACTCCATGTCATAGACAATCAGGCAATTATCCTTCTGAAGCCTTCTGAGCACTGGATAAAGTGTGGATTCCGATACATCAATGGCTCTCCGCACATCCTGGGTAATCTTGTACCCGTAGGTGCCTTCTTCTTCCTTTGACACAACTGCAAGAACAATTGCATCTAGCAATGCGGCTCCTGTGTTAAATACCATACCGATCTCCTCTCTTTCTTATGTTTTTATAATATTACTTTTTCTTCAATATTATTTCTTTATTAATACTATATTATATATAATATAATGTTGTCAATACTATTTTCCATTTTTTTGCCGGAATCAAAAAGGAGATGTATCTTTTCACACATCTCCTAAAACAATCTTATTCTCTATTCTACATCTGCTCGCTTGATAATTCCTACTCCGATAGGATGCGGCCCTGTATGAACCCCAATCGTTGCTCCAATCTGATAAATCTCTATCTCATTAATACCAAGCCGTTCTCTGACTAAATCTTTCAGCATTTCTTTAAAGTGACATGCCTCATCATAATCATAGCCATAACCGATTGCAAAGCTATATTCACCAATCTTGGCATTCGTCTCATCTAAATACGCTTTTAGCATCTCTACAACTTTTGCCAGTGACTTCTCTCTGTTCCTTGCAAGACCGGAATTAAAAATCTCTCCGCTCTTTAACGTAATGAGAGGTTTAATCTTTAATGCACTTCCCGCTAATCCTGCCAGCTTCCCGATACGTCCGCCATGCTTTAAATAATCAATACTTGCAATCGTAAAGAAAATTCGTCCGCTCTCCCGAATTTCTAACAGCCGTGCTACCATACGGTCATATTCCCATCCTAAATCTCTTAACCGACATGCCTCTAACACATAAAGCCCCTGTAAAACAGTATTTATCGTAGCATCAATAACCGTAATTTTTGCATTCGGATACTGTTCTAATAACATGTCCTTCGCCGTGTTTGCTGACTGCATGGAACCACTGAATTTGGTAGTGATACAAATGCAAATCATTGAAATGCCTTCCTTTGCTAAAGGCTCAAATACTTTGTAATAATCGTCCACAGAAGGCATGGAGGTCTTAGGAAACACCGTTGGATTGTCCACCATCTTCTGATAAAACTCCCGAACATTTAATTCCTCCGCCTCCTTAAGATAGTTCTCCCCATCAAAGGAAACATAAAACGGAACCACTTTGACATCCCGTGCTTTTACTAACGCTTCCGGAAGGTCACAGGAACCGTCGCTGATAATCTGAATTTTTTCCTGCATAACTATTTTGTTTTCCAACCTTTCATTTTACCGTAATCTCTGATTGCTTTCCCGTATATATTAACACAATTGGTTTCCTTTTTTAATACCCTTAATCCTTATATTTCTATAAACTTTACAAAATGTAAAATTTTGTAAACATCTGTCCCGCTTACCAAATTACTATATATTTTTAGGCATATGCACATTCAGCCAGGCATAAATATCCGAAAAAACCTGCTGCCTGTCTGTCTCATTTAAAATTTCATGTCTGTCGTTTTCGTATAATTTGTAGGTCAAATCCTCAATACCTGCATTTTTATACATGTGGTATACCTTTTTGACACCCTCACCTAAATCACCTACCGGGTCCTGTTCCCCTGATACCATAAAAATCGGTAGATCCTTCGGAACTTTTTTTATATTTTCCATCTGATTGTCAAAATATACCGCTTCCATCAGACCATAATAACCGTTTACGGTAAACATAAAGGTGCAGCGCGGATCACCATAATATTTTTTTACATGCCCCTCGTCCTTTGTCAGCCAGCTGTTGGTGTAATCCTTCCCATACAAATCAAATTTCCTGTATGGCTTGCTGTAAGAAAGAGACTGCATTAGTTTGCTTCTGTAATTCCATCCCCGAAACGTTGCAATCACTTTACATAACCACATTCCGAATTTCATGGTACTATCCGGCACGCATCCCGTTCCCATAATAATGGCTCCGCTTAAATTTTCATTATATATACATAAATATTTCCGCAGCATATAAGACCCCATACTATGTGCCATCATAAAATAAGGAACGCCCGGATTTTCGCTCTGGATTTTTGTGCGCAACTGGTGCATATCCTCAACCAGAATATCACTGGGATGCTCTCCGAAATATCCCCATTCCTCTTCACTGTTAACAGATGCTCCATGTCCGAGATGGTCATGTCCCACTACCATAAATCCCTGTTCCGTCAGATATTCCGCAAAAGGACGGTAACGCTCAATATACTCTATCATTCCGTGTGTAATCTGCAAAACAGCCCGAAACTCCCCATTTTCCGGCAGCCATTTTACTGCGTGTATCATCGTCTTTCCATTTTTTGATAAAAAACTTATCTGCTCCTCTTTTGCCATATTTTCTACCTCACTTATTAATTTTTTCACCCAATGATCAATACTGCTAATTTATGCACAGAGTGCTTTTTGTTTTATAGGAAACAAAAAATCGTCAGACATGCTCTGCTGTCTTCTGTAAATCTTTGTATATGGTTTCTAGTTCATCGGAACAATTCTTCTGTTCATTCATCTCCTCTTTCGCCGCCTTAAGCTGTCCGTTTAATTTCTCCTGAAGGTGTATAAACTCTTCCCCTGCCTGTTTTAAAGCATCTGCCCTGCCTACAGTACTGCCGGAAATGCTTTCCCGTAAGTCAATCTGTCCCGCCTCATAAGCGGATAAATTCTGGACACCAGTACTATATAATTTCCCCACTGCAATCGTACAGTCTTTAAACAATGCTTTTAATTTTTCTACCTCTTCCTCTAACTCTGCAACCCTTGCCTTTGAGGCTTTTAACTCTTCTTTCATTATCTCCGCGGATTGCTCATATTTTTCGGAATAGGAGCGCACTTCCTCTGCCGCATTAATAAAACTTAAGCCTGCTTCTCCCATTCGCCCCGCTTCAATGGCTGCATTTAATGCCAGAACTCCCATCGTTTTTCCATATTCTTTCATTTCTTTAATCGTCTGCTTCGTTTTTTCTTGCGCTTCTTTCATCTGCGTCTGTACCTCGGACAATTTTTCCACCGTCGTACCGTAACCGCGATGCTGCTCTAAGAACTCTGAAATTTTTTCGTTCTGATTTTTTAACTGTCCTAAAAAAACAGAATGCGTTGCCCCAAAGGACTCCACTGCATTGTTGACTCCCATCATGGTACTGTGTACATCCGAAGCTGCCGCCTGACTCTCCGATGCAAGCTCTGCCACACGTCCTACCTGTTCTGAAATCTGCTCCATATGCTGTGTCATCTGTGCATGGGATGCAGCCAATGTCGCAAACTGTTCTTCCACCTCTCCCTTTCTGCTGCGCAGTTCCTTCATCAGGTTTTCCATTTTCAGGTTCTGTACCTTTAACTCTGCTACTTCTTCCTCTAACTGTTTCTTTCCACCAAACACCATTTTCTCAATCTGTCCTTTCTTTCTCCTCATAGGAATTAACATCACAAGAAAGATTCCTTACTGATAATTTTTGATAATCAGTTGTACACTCTCTGTTCCCTGGTAGGAATTTATTTCCGGGTAATAGACAATAGACATACGAATGGCATTTTCTTTTCCGTGAAATGCCCTCTCTACCTCTGTCTCTCCGTATTTTCCCCGGTAATAGGATAAGAACTTCTCTATCTCTCCGAAATAAACCGCTGAAATCTGCTCTCCTTTTTCTGTGTTAAGCGTTAATTTTAACACATTGCGGTTTTTACCGACGATATACATATTCGTAATTCCTATATTTTTGTCTGCAAACTGTGGTTTTACATTTCCTTTACCGAAGGGTTCTAATAAATCCAGTTCCCGCACCAGTGACACATCGGGATAGCCTGCCGGCATAGGAACATCTATTTTTATCTTAGGTATAAAATCCTCATCTGTCAATTCGCAATCATCATTTATTTTTTCCCGGAATGCCTCCACATTCTTTTCATCCATAGAAATTCCTGCTGCCATAGGATGTCCGCCAAACCTTAAAAATAATTCCTGACATTTACAAAGCTCCTCATACATAGAATATGCTTCAATAGAGCGTCCGGAACCTTTAACTCCATCCTCACTTTTTGTCAATACAAACACGGGTTTATGATAAATTTCACGAATCCTTCCTGCAATGATACCCGCTAAGCTCTCGTGAACTTTCGGAAGATAAATCACCATGACCTTCTCTCCCACATTTTCCTTTTCAATTTCCTGTAAAGCACGCTCCACACCCTCCGCAGTCATGTCCTTTCTCTGGGCGTTTAACTCCAGCAGTTCTGTCGCAATCTGTGCTGCCTTTGTCCCATCCTCTTCTAAAAACAGACTCAAGGCAATCTTTGCCGTCTCTAACCTGCCGCTGGCATTGATACAGGGACCTAATACAAAGCCAAAGTGATAGGCATTAATCTGTTCAAGTTCCAGCTTATTCTGCAAAATCAATGCACGCATCCCTTTATTCTTCGTATGGTGTATCCGCTTTAGTCCCTCTTTGACAAGAATCCGGTTTTCATCCGTCAAATCCATCACGTCTCCCACCGTAGCAAAGGCTGCATTTTCCAAAAATTCCCATGCCTCTTCCGAAGGAACCTGGCATTTTTCATATAATATCTGTATCACCTTTAGTGCCACCGCCGCACCGCACAGCTCTTTGAAAGGATAAGGACAATCCTTCTGCTTTGGATTTACGATAGCATCTGCCACACTTCTCCTATAAATGCGCTCTCCGCTTTCTTCTATGTAGGGTATCTCATGGTGGTCTGTCACCAGTACCGTCATTCCATAGGCTTTTGCATGAGCTATCTCATCTATCGCTGCAATTCCGTTATCACAGGTGACAATCGTATCAATCTCTGCCTCGTGGGCACGCTCTATGAGATGGTCGTTTATCCCATAGCCATCCTTGATGCGGTCAGGAATACGAGTATCCACCCTGCCTCCGCAGCGCTTAATGCCCTGATGCAGAATATAGGTAGACATGACACCATCAATATCGTAATCTCCGATAATTCGTATTTTCTTTTCCTCTTTGATTTTCTCTTTGAGAATATCCGTCAGAAGATCAGCATCCTTTAGAAGGTGTGGATTATACAAATCCTTAAGTCCACCGTTTAAATATTTCTCCATTGCTTCTTCGCCGATTACTTCTCTGTTGCGAATCACCCTCGCTATTACCGGACTGATATGAAAACGCTCTGCAAGTTTTCCAAAATCAGCACCTTTTTGTATTACAAACCATTTTTCCATAAGTCAATGCTCTTTCTCATAGCTTACCTGATAGAGAGTAAGACCGCATGCCGGAGCCGTATATCCTGCCATTTCACGGTCTTTTCCCTCTAAAATTGTCAAAATGTCCTCCGGCTCTCTTCTTCCGTCTCCAATTTCTATCAATGTTCCGGTAAGAATCCGCACCATGTTCTGTAAAAATCCGTTTCCTGTATAATAAATACGGATTTCATCCTCTTTTTCTTCTATCCGTATCTCATAAATCGTACGAACGGTTGATTTTTTCATTTTCTTATTTCCGCAGAATGACCGGAAATCATGGGTTCCCACCAGATATCCCGCCGCCTGTCTCATCCGGCTCACCTCAAGCGGACATTGATAGTCATAAATGTATTTTCTTTCAAATACATTGGGAATTTTCCCCGTATGGATACGGTAAAGATAGGTCTTCTCTTTCGCCTGATAACGGCTGTGAAAACGTTCTTCCACCTCCTCCACCGACACAATTCCAATATCCTCCGGCAGGTAACGGTTTAGATAAGAACAAATTTCCTCTTCGCTCCACCCTTCTTCCAAATGAAAATTTGCCACCTGCCCCACGGCATGTACTCCGGCATCTGTCCTGCCGGAGCCTGTAATTTCCACCTGTTTTCCTGCCATTCTGCTTAATACATCCTCAATTTTCCCCTGAATTGTCATATCAGTGCTGTTTAGTCCCTGCCAGCCTTTATACCGGGTGCCATCATATTGGATTGTAAGTTTATAGTTTTTCATATATTTCTTCCTATGCTTTTTTATTTTAAACCAATTCTGCCAGTCTCGCCACTGCCACATATATCTCTGAAATTTTATACCAAGTGCGATAGTCAATCACTCCCGTTACCGGCAGTCCAAACACACGCTGAAATACCTCCACCGCTTCTCTGGTTGCCGGACCAAAAATACCATCCGGTGTAACAGTAGGAATTGCCGGATAAGAGCGGGAAATTCTTGCTAACTCTTCCTGTATCTGTCTTACCTTTTCCCCAGTAGCGCCCACTGTCAAATCCATTCTAGGCCAGGATGCCGGAATACCGGACACCTCCTCTGCCGTATTGATATAGATACTGTTCCCATAATAGTAACGCAAAATCTCTACTGCACTATAATTCTGATCACCTAAATATTTGCTTCCCCACTGACTTAACCAGTTGCTACAGGTCACCCGTTCCCCGTCACAGTACTGGGTCAGTATCGGCTGCCTTACATTCGGTCTGGACAGATAATTCTGGAACATTTCATCTACCACATCAGAAATGCTTTGAAAAATATTTCTGCCATAGACAAATTTCTGGTCAAAGGCAGTGGAGGTGGTAATCGTAAAATCATAACCTTTGTTACGATACCACTCTGTATATACCCTGTTTAAAGTAAACGACATAATCGCAAGAACATTTGCCCGGATGGTGGAATCCGGCCAGGTGGAATAGATTTCACTGGATGCCACATTTTTGATGTAATCCTTATATCTGACATAGTAATCTCTTGCGGTAGTATCCGTTGGCGGCCCGTCATGCACAATGACATACTCCGGTATCACCACTCTGCTAAGTACAATTTCTCCGGTTTCTGTCACCGGTTTAATCTCTGACTCCGCTATCTTAGGCGGATAGTCTCCCCACAAGGTATTAACGGGAATCACAATCGTATCTGTGGTATCCTCCGGTACATTTACCGGTTCCATCCTGACTTCCTGAAGCGCCAGCTGGTTTGAAAAAATTTCAATTCCCGACACGTTGACCGGGCGAAATCCTTCTGCAGCAACCTGAATGGTGAATTGCGAAAATGGCTGATTTTCTCCGGGCTCCATAGAGTACTCAAGTGGAGGCGCATCAAGTGTAATCTGTTCGGACATTCCAGACGCATCTGTATTCACCTCCTCTACCATACTCTCCGGATCTCCAGAATAAGAAATAGATATGGTTGCATTTTCTATCGGTGCATTTGTTCCTCTTGCAGTTACCTGTATCTTTAATTCTCCCTGATCGACATTATTTTGTGTAACAGCGATATCTGACATAAAAAACCTCATATTTTCATTGGTATATTTTATGCAGATATGAAACGAAATGTGCAAAAAGCATTCTACCTTATATCCTCAGATACGCGGTTTTGCCAAATAGATAGACAAAACCACTATACTTTATTCTACGGTTACCACCTTCGCTAAATTTCTTGGCTTATCAACGTCAAATCCCTTGTCGGAAGACACATAATATGCCAACAACTGTAATGCCACGGAAGCCGGCATTACCATAAATTCATCCCGCATATCCGGCAGTAAAAAGGTCTGATACTGACTATCTATGTCCTCTGCTAGGGATTCTTTGATGAAAAGTACAATATCCGCTCCTCTTGACCTTACCTCTTTAATGTTGGAAAGCTCTTTTGACATCAGTTTCTCCTGTGTCACGGATGCCACCACTGGAGTATCCTGAGTAATTAAGGCAATCGGTCCATGTTTCAATTCACCGGAAGCATACGCCTCGGAATGAATGTAGGAAACCTCCTTTAACTTCAAAGAACCTTCTAACAAAATAGAGTGGTCTAATCCACGTCCAATCATAAACAAATCCTTTGCTGACAGTACCTTATTAGCAAGAACATGAATGTCACGACGTTTCTCCAACACTTTTTTCATCACTTCCGGTGTTCTCTGCAATTCTCTGATAAAACTCTGAGTCTGCTCTGTATCATAAACACCACGAAGCTGTGCCATTTTCGCAACAATCAGGTAAAATATAGATAACTGGGTCGTGTAAGCCTTCGTGCTTGCCACTGCAATTTCCGGTCCCGCATTGGTATAAAGCACATAATCACTCTCTCTTGCAATAGAAGAACCCTTGACATTAATAATAGAAAGACATTTTGCCCCTCTTCTTCTGGCATATTTCACTGCCTCTAAGGTATCAATGGTCTCACCAGACTGCGAAACGGCAATCACTAAGGTTTTCTCATCAATGACAGGGTCGGAATACATAAACTCAGATGCCATATCTACATCAATATGCATATGCAGGATGGATTTCACCAGTGCCTGTGCCACAAGACCTGCGTGCATCGCTGTACCGCAAGCAATAATGTTGATTCTGTCACACTCGGTAAACAAAGAATCCGGCACTCCCTCAGCGGTAAAATCCGGCATTCCGCTTACGATACGGTTCGCAATGGTGCGCTCAATCGCATCCGGCTGCTCCATGATTTCTTTTTCCATATAGAACGGGTATCCGTTCTTTCCGGCACTGTTTAATTCCCAGTCTGCGGTAAGATATTCCGGTTCTTTTTCATTTCCGTCAAAATCAGTGAGTTTTATGCTATCTTCCTTCATCTCTAAAATGTGGTATTCCGGAACTACGAAATAGTTGTTGGTAAAACGGCAGAGTGCCGTCAAATCAGACGCTAACATAGCCCCCTCTTTACACAGAGTTGCCACAATCGGACTGACATTTCTGGTGGAGTAAATCACACCGGCATGGTCTGCAAACATAATCACTAATGCAAAGGTACCTTTTAATTTGCTGACGGTTTTTTTGATTGTTTCTTCCGGGTTTCCCTCATAAAAGCGGTCTAATAATGCCGCAACCACTTCACTGTCTGTCTCAGATTGCAGTTTTTCCTTCAAGTCATAATCAGCAATCAGCTCGCGGTAATTTTCAATGATACCGTTATGCACTAAGGTCACTCTTCCCACCTGATGCGGATGCGCATTGGTATCGTTGACTCCCCCGTGCGTCGCCCATCTGGTGTGACCGATGCCGCATACGGAATTTTCTGCTTTCCCCGCACATTTCTCACGCAAATCTTTCACACGCCCGGCACGTTTATATACCTGTATCTCATTTTCTTCCATCACCGCAATACCTGCACTGTCGTATCCGCGGTACTCTAATAATTCTAAGGCATCTAACAGTACCTCTTTTACATTTTCACTTCCTGTATAACCTATAATTCCACACATAAATTTTCCCTCATTCTTTCATTAACCGCTCTTTGCGGTACTATACGCTTCAAAATAAAAATGTTTTGTACTTCCTTCTAAACTTCCATCATACCGTATTTGTTTTGCAGTCACCTGCATATTTGCCGGCATATCTCGCACTGGAATGGTGCGGAAGAGCATCCGCCGAATTTTCGATCACTCTTCTCCTCGTTAACCTGTCTTTTCCTCTCTCACAGGTGCATGGCGCTTTATGGGAAGCCTTGCCCGCTTCCCGAATTTATATTTTCTGAAAATCTATGTTTTGTCATACATTCGGTAAAACCGCGTATCTGAATATATAATCTCTATTCACTTTTCAATGTTCAACGTGTTTACTATGTTACTGTTCACTCGTATCTCGTTCCAGTAACAATTTCAGCCCATTTAGAATGCATCTTCGATGCATGGGGCTGAAATTTTGCATAATATCAATGTCGGCGCATAGCTTGACAGCAAGTGTCAAGCTTGCGTGTGAACAGTAATTTTACTATACTATTATATGAAAAAAAAGTCCAGCGGTTCTTTTGATTAATTCAACATATCAAGGAAGTCCTGCACATTATCTTGCGTTACTTTCAAATAGTCACAGGCAATATAGTGTTCATTTTCTTTTCCTGTCAAATAATTGATTGCTGCATCTACCGTGCTCCGCGACTGTGAGATATAATCATTAAATACCGTGCCTGTCATATTTCCCAACATAACATTTTCAATCGCCTCGGATAACGCATCAATCCCCACCAGATAAATATCTTCGCCAACAGTACGCTCTGCCGCTTGAATCGCCTGCATTGCGCCAAGTGCCATCGCATCATTATTACAAAATACTACTTCTATATCCGTTCCATACTGCTCTAATGCGTCTGCAACAATCTGCTGTGCCTGATTCTGCTGCCAGTTACCGACTTCTTCGTATAAGCAGTTCACTTCAATGCCCGCGTCCGTAAGCGCTTTTAAAGAATATTCGCTGCGATACTGTGTATCTATACTTTCCAGATCACCTTTTACCATAATGTAATCCACTTTTCCGTTGTCATTCAAATCAACGTTGTCCATACCTAAATCTACAATCAATTCTCCCTGATAAATACCAGACTGACGCGCATCACATCCAACATAAGTAACATCCCAGTCATTCTCTTCCCATCTCTGCTCTTCATCAGCATCCGGTTCGCGATTAATGTAAACTAACGGTATCTCTGCTGTTACGGCTTTATCAGTGATAGCCTTTGCAGAAGAAGGATTTACCAGATTAACTATTAACACATCAACGTCCTCGGAGATAAGTCTGTCAATCTGTCCTGTCTGCGTGGTCTGGTCATTTTCCCCATCAACAATGATAATATTTTCTTTTTTAAATCCTCTGCTTAATAAATAGTTCTCAAGCTCATTGTAAAACAATGTCATAAAATTATCAGAAAACTGATAGATACATATTCCGACTTTCTTATCTGTCATATCAGCAACATCTATATTTTCCACAGAATTTTCTTCCTCTGTAGCCGCATTCTCTGTATTATCATTTCCAACGATTGCATCATCATCTGTCCCTGTATCATTAACTGATGTATTGCCACACCCCATTGCCGCAATTGCCATTACAGTTACAAGAAGTATCCTTACTGCTTTCCTTTTCATCGTAAAATTCTTCCCCCTTTAAAGTTGATTTTATAACGATCATGCTTTGGTATAAGCATATTATAACATGATATTAATAAAAACGGCATCTAAGATGCCGTTTTTATTAATATCATTAATCCTATATCAAACTTATTTTACTTCAACTGTCCAACCGTATTTATCTTCTAATTTCCCCCACTGGATACCGGTTAATGTATCATAAAGTTTCTGGGTCAGTTCTCCGATTTTGAAATCATTGATGGTTACTACATCATCTTTGTAACGAAGTTCTCCGACTGGAGATACAACAGCAGCTGTACCTGTTCCGAATACTTCCTCTAAAGTACCATCGTGTCCTGCTTTCATTAAATCATCGATAGAAAGCCTTGTCTCATTTACCTTGTATCCCCAGTCTCTCAAGATATGAATCATGGAATCTCTGGTAACACCCGGAAGAACGGTTCCCTCGATTGGTGCAGTGTAGATTTCTCCTGCAATCTTGAACATAATGTTCATGGTTCCTACTTCCTCTACATATTTACGATGCTCTCCGTCTAACCAGAGTACCTGGGAATATCCCATCTTCTCTGCCTTAACCTGACCTAAGATAGAACCTGCGTAGTTACCGCCGCATTTTGTAAATCCTGTACCACCTTTTACGGCACGAACCAGTTCATCTTCTACTAAAATTTTTACCGGATTGATTCCCTCTGCATAATAGGCGCCAACCGGGCAGCAGATAATCATAAATTTGTAAGCAGATGCCATATGTACCCCTAATGCAGCTTCTGTTGCAAACATAAACGGACGAATATAAAGGGAAGTTTCCGGCTCAGACGGAACCCAGTCCTCTTCTACTTTTACCAGTGCCTTTATAGCTTCTACGAACATATCTACCGGAAATTCCGGCATACATAATCTGGCATTGGAATTAATCATTCTCTTTGCGTTCATTTCCGGACGGAACAACTGAATTTTTCCTTCTGCAGTGCGGTACGCTTTCAAACCTTCGAAAGTCTCCTGCGCATAATGAAGGGTTACACAGGAAGGCTCCATTGTAATCGGTCCGTGCGGTACAATTCTTGCATCCTTCCATCCGTCCTCTTTTGTCCAATCCATAACAAACATATAGTCTGTCATGTATTTTCCAAAGCCTAAATGTTTCTGGTCTGGTTTCTCTTTTAATACGTCTCTTTTCTCAAATCTGATATCCATAACAATTTCCTCCGCATCTGAATCTGTTTTTTACTGAACCCCATTATGATACTTTCCTTTTTTAGTGTCAAGATTATTCCAACTGTTTATAAGCCACATTACTTGAAGTTATATCCATTATTTGTATCCATAATTAATTGTTATACACAACATAACAAACATCAATTTCAATTTTATTGTCATTCCCTTCATAGTTCTCTCTTAATCCTATTGTTTTTTCAGAATAATCAAACTTTTATCTTGTTATTTTCTGTCACAAACGATATAATAATAAAAAGACATTCGTATAAAATAAATCAATTTAGCAAGGAGATGTTTACCATGCACACATTTCAACCAATACCTGCCGAAACGTTAGAATTTGATCCATTTACTAAAATTGGAAAGGACTGGGGACTAGTCACCACCGGAACAAAAGCAAAGGCAAATACCATGACTATCAGTTGGGGCGGCGTTGGTGTACTCTGGGGAAAAAATGTTGCGTTTATTTTTATCCGTGACTCACGGTATACCAAAGAACTGCTTGACCAGGGAGAATTTTTCTCCATTACTTTTCTCGACGAAGCATACCGAGATGCCTTAAACTATTGTGGTTCCCACTCCGGGCGCAATGAGAATAAAATTGAAAATGCCGGACTGACCTTAGGTTTCCGTCACAGTATTCCCTATATTGATGAGGGAAATTTTGTTTTGCTGTGTAAAAAAATGGCTGTCACCAAAATTACAGAAGACGCTTTCCTAGTTCCACAAATTAAGGACAAGTGGTATCCTGATGGTGACATGCACACAATGTATGTAGCAGAAATTATTGACATTATGGCACGATAGGCACTCCTCCTTTGATTTAAAACAAAAAGCTGCGGTATTGCCATATACCGCAGCTTTTGTCTTTATTCTAATTCTGTATAAAGGATTTCTCCCACTTCTTCTGTCACCCAAACGGATACAGAACCACCATTTACACGAAATTCTCCAAAACCGTCTTTCCCGATAACAACCGGTGCTTCCACTCCATTCATGGCGTCTATCATTTTCTTTCCTGCAAACCGTTCCCCAACATACATTTTCTTTGTTCCACTGATACTGTCAGTGCAGAGAACTGCTATACCGGAACCCGGATGTTCCTCATCTCCTAAACGGGTAAAGCCTATCAGGGACGTATCATCTAAATACAATTTTTCTTCCCCATAGGCATAACATTCCCTTATTTTCAGCAATGTTTTCAACTCCCTGACCGGTGCCACTCTGTCATGGGGAATCCCATAATAATCCCCATAAAATACACAGGGAACACCCACGTTGCGAAGCAAAATCAACGCATAGGCAATCGGTTTAAACCATGCAGGAATAAAGGAATACAATGCCTGCCCCGGCTGTGTATCATGATTATCCACAAAAGTTACGGCATGCTCCGGGTCAACACCGGTCAATGTATCCTCAAAAATCTTAGACATGTCATAATTGCCGTCAGAGGTAGCAGCCGTCAAAAAGTGAAAATGAAGCGGAACATCGAACAAACTAAGGCTATGCTCTGTCGCATCCAGATAATGCGTCAGCCTTTCTGTCTCCTTTGACCAGTACTCTCCTACGGTAAACAGTTCGGTATGAGTATGCTCTCTCATTCTCTTTAACCATTCTAGGTAAAAGTCAAAGCTGATATGTTTTACCGCATCTAAACGAAAACCATCCATATGTACCGTATCAAAATACCATTTTCCCCAATTTATCAGTTCTTCCACAACTTCCCGGTTATCCATATCCAAATCGGCACCCATCAGGTAATCATAGTTACCGTTTTCCGTATCTGTATCCCTATTCCATATCTTTCCTTCAAAGCGGAAAATACCACCCTTTTTTCCTGCATCATCCCAGTCTGTTCCACTGAAATGCGAAGCATTCCAATGAAAAGCAGAATATTTATCGCCCCTTCCCGGAAAATCAAACCTTGTCCATGCAGCTATCTGCTGTTTTTCACTGATATCTTTGTTCCGGTCTGTGGCGCATTCCTCCACTACCTCCACATTTTCCGTGCTATCCGCTCCCATCTTATGATTCAGCACAATATCTGCCAACACCGCAATCCCATGCTTTTGAAAAGCCGCCACTGCCCGAAGATACTCCTCTTTGGAACCATATTTTGTCTCGACTGTTCCCTTCTGGTTAAACTCTCCTAAATCATATGTATCATACACATCATATCCCACACTGGCATCTCCTGCTGCCCCCTTATATGCTGGCGGCAGCCATACCATGTTAATTCCCGCTTTTGAAAGTTCCTCTGCCTGTACCTCGCAGCGTTTCCAGTGAAGTCTGTTTTTTGGAAGATACCACTCAAAATACTGCATCATCGTTCTGTTTTTCATATTTCCTCTTTTCTGTGCCATTCCGGTGTCTTACCGCCTTGCACAAAGCCTGTTTTTGTTCTTAAATTTTGTATTTTCTTAATTACTTAAAATCATACCGCTTAATTTCACAGTTTTTAATACCAAAACGGGCAAACTCTTCGTTTTCCATATCATAAAAATAAGAATTTACAATTCTGGCAATCCCGTTATGTGCCACCAGAAGATATGTCTTGTCATCCGATTCCTCCCGGATTTCGTCTAACAGATTGTAAATTCTCTGGGACAAATGAAGCATCGTCTCCCCGCCCTCAAAATGGTCGATAAAATGTGTCTTTGCCACCTGAAACTTTGCACCATTCCGTGCCGTGGATTCAAATTTCCCAAAGTTCTGCTCTTTTAAACGCTCCTCCATACGCATCGGCAATCCCGTCACCTCCGAGATATGTCTCGCCGTTTCGGCTGCCCGTATCAATGGCGAATACAATATTTCATCTATAGGCAATCCCTGCTTTTTGATGCTTTCTCCTAGTTCTTCCGCTTGTTTGTGCCCTAACTCCGTCAGTTCAATATCCGTTGCCCCACAAATTTTGTTTTCTACATTCCAGATTGTCTGTCCATGTCTAGTGAAATATACCTGTCCCATTTTTTTCCTCACCTTCCGGCTTTTGTTACCATTCTTTTTTGATATCTGCCTCATTAACATCATAAGTTTCTAAAAACTGTTCTAAATCTTTTCGGTTTCGGATAAAAGCTACCTCTGTAAACTTCCCAGTTGCAATTTCTTTGAAACCTGCCACCTGTTCTCCATTGCAGATGCTCGCTTTAATCACCGGTTGTTCT
>JAQXGQ010000145.1 GCA_029006795.1 Clostridiales bacterium
TGCTTAAATATGAAATCGATGATATGCGTCTGCTCTACGAAAACGACCAGAGATTTTTGAACCAATTTTAGCGTTAGCAACGAGAAGGGCAGCTGTGTCCCAACACAAATAGCTCGCAAGCGCGCTTGCAAGAGCGAAATGTGATGTGACACAGGTTGTCCGGCGACTGCCGGACAACGACAGGAACGAAGTTCCTGGAGGCTGCCTAAAGAAGGAAGTAGACAGGAACGAAGTTCCTGGAGGCTGCCTAAAGAAGGAAGTAGACAGGAACGAAGTTCCTGGAGGCTGCCTAAAGAAGGAAGTAGACAGGAAGGAAGTTCCTGGAGGCTGCCTAAAGAAGGAAGTAAACAGGAAGGAAGTTCCTGGAGGCTGCCTAAAGAAGGAAGTAAACAGGAACGAAGTTCCTGGGGGCTGCCTAAAGAAGGAAGTAAACAGGAACGAAGTTCCTGGAGACTGCCGACAAAAATATATAGGAGAGAAAAGTATGAATACATCATTAAAATGGATAAAAGATTTAGTGCCTGGACTTAGCTGTACCCCACAGGAATATATGGATGCCATGACCTTATCCGGATCTAAGGTAGAAGGTTATGAGAAAATGGATGAAGACCTTGAAAAAATTGTCATTGGTCAGGTAAAGAGCGTTGAGAGACATCCGGATGCGGATAAATTAGTAATTTGCCAGGTGGATATCGGTACGGAGACTATCCAGATTGTAACAGGTGCGCCAAACGTTACCGAGGGCTGCAAGGTGCCGGTAGTTTTAGACGGCGGTAAAGTGGCAGGTGGTCACGATGGAAGTAAAACAGAAGGTGGTATCAAAATTAAAAAGGGAAAACTTCGTGGTATCGAGTCTAACGGTATGATGTGCTCTATCGAAGAGTTAGGCTCTACTCGTGACATGTTCCCATTAGCACCGGAAAACGGTCTTTACATTCTGCCGGAGGATGCCCCGGTAGGAGCAAATGCAGTAGAATATTTAGGCTTAGATGATACGGTAGTAGAATATGAGATTACTTCTAACCGTGTGGATTGTTTCTCTGTACTTGGTATTGCCAGAGAAGCGGCAGCTACTTTCGGAAAGGAATTTGTTCCGCCTGTTGTGACAGAGACCGGAAATAACGAGGATGTAAACGACTATATCAAGGTAACGGTCAAAGACTCTGACCTTTGCTCTAGATATACCGCAAGGGTAGTAAAAAATATCAAACTTGCACCGTCGCCGGAATGGATGCAGCGCAGACTGCGTGCACAGGGAATCCGTCCGATTAATAACATCGTAGATATTACAAATTATGTGATGGAAGAATATGGTCAGCCGATGCACGCTTACGATTTAGATACCATCGAGTACAATGAAATCGTAGTGAGACGTGCGGCAAAGGATGAGAAATTTGTGACCCTTGACGGACAGGAACGTACGTTAGACGATTCTGTCTTAGTTATCTGTGACGGGAAGAAAGCAGTGGGACTTGCCGGAATTATGGGTGGCGAAAACTCCATGATTACGGATGATGTAAAAACTATGCTTTTTGAGGCAGCCTGCTTTGATGGAACAAATATCCGTCTGTCTAGCAAGAAAGTGGGCTTGAGAACCGATGCATCCTCTAAATTTGAAAAGGGATTAGACCCGAACAATGCAATGGAAGCCATGAACCGTGCCTGTCAGCTCATTGAAGAGTTAGGAGCCGGAGAAGTGGTAGGTGGAGCCGTTGATATCTATCCGGTGAAAAAAGAAGGAAGAAGAATTGCTTTTGAGCCGGAAAAATATAACAAATTATTGGGTACCGATATCAGCAGAGAAACCATGCTTGCTTATTTTGCAAAATTAGAGTTAGGTTATGACGAGAGCACCAATGAGGTGATAGTACCGTCCTGGAGACAGGATTTAGAGTGTGACGCTGATTTGGCAGAAGAAGTGGCAAGATTTTTCGGCTATGACAAAATCCCGACCACATTGCCAAGCGGAGAAGCAACCACCGGAAAGTTGACATTTAAACTTCGTATCGAGGAAGTGGCAAGAGACATTGCAGAGTTCTGTGGTTTCTCCCAGGGAATGACCTATTCCTTTGAAAGTCCGAAGGTGTTCGATAAATTATTGATTCCGGCTGACTCGCCGTTGCGTAATACCGTGGTAATCAGTAATCCGTTAGGAGAAGATTTCTCAATTATGAGAACTATTTCCTTAAATGGTATGCTGACCTCGTTATCTACCAATTTTAATCGTAGAAATAAAGATGTACGTCTCTATGAATTGGGAAATATTTATCTGCCGAAACAGGTTCCGGTGACAGAACTGCCGGAGGAGAGAATGCAGTTTACTCTCGGAATGTATGGTGAGGGTGATTTCTATACCATGAAGGGTGTGGTAGAGGAATTTTTATACAAAGTCGGCATGAAATTAAAGCCGGAGTATGACCCGAATGCGCAGAAGCCATTCTTACATCCGGGACGCCAGGCAAATCTCATTTACGATGGAACTGTCATTGGATATCTCGGAGAGGTTCATCCACTGGTAGCTTCTAATTATTCTATCAAGGAAAGAGTATATGTGGCTGTCATTGATATGCCGGAAATCGTTGAGAGAGCATCCTTTGATTACAAGTATGAAGGCATTGCAAAATTCCCGGCAGCAACCCGTGATATTTCCATGATTGTACCAAAGAGCGTTTTGGCAGGTGATATCGAAAAAGTATTTGATACAAAGGGTGGCAAGCTGTTAGAAAACTATCAGCTGTTCGATATTTATGAGGGTGCACAGATTAAGCCGGGATATAAATCCATTGCTTATTCTCTTACTTTCCGTGCAAAAGACAGAAACCTTGAAGAGGCAGATATTACAGGTGCTATGAATAGGATTGTAAAAGCCTTAGAAGGAATGGGTGCAGAGCTCAGAAAATAGTGTGAAACGAGGAAAAACATGGATGTAAAAGATTTTTATTATGATTTACCGGAAGAACTGATTGCACAGGACCCCCTAGAAGATCGTTCCAGTTCCAGACTGATGGTCTTAGACAAGAAGACCGGAGAGGTGGAGCATCGTGTATTTCGCGATATCGTTGATTATCTAAAACCGGGAGACTGCCTTGTTATTAATAATACTAAGGTGATTCCTGCAAGACTTTATGGGGTGAAAGAAGGAACAGAAGCAAAGATCGAAATCCTCCTCTTGAAAAGAAAAGAAAACGATATCTGGGAAACTCTTGTGAAACCGGGGAAGAAATGTAAACCTGGCACAAAAATTAGCTTTGGTGAGGGAATTTTAACCGGAGAAATCATTGATGTGGTGGAGGAAGGAAATCGCCTGATACAGTTTCATTATGAGGGAATATTTGAAGAGATTTTAGACCGGCTAGGTCAGATGCCCCTGCCGCCTTATATCACCCATCAGCTTCAGGATAAAAACCGCTATCAGACCGTCTATGCTAAATATGACGGTTCTGCGGCGGCACCGACAGCGGGACTTCATTTTACACCGGAACTGCTGCAAAAGGTTCGCAATATGGGAGTAGAGATTGCAGAGGTAACGCTTCATGTGGGACTTGGAACCTTCCGTCCGGTGAAAGAAAAGGATGTATTAAAACATCATATGCACTCGGAGTTTTATCAGATTACCCAAGAGGAAGCGGATAAAATCAATCGGGCAAAAAGAGAAGGACATCGTGTGATTGCAGTGGGAACCACCAGTACACGAACCTTAGAATCGGCTGCGGATGAACAGGGATTCTTAAAAGAAACAAGTGGATGGACAGAGATATTCATTTATCCTGGTTATCAGTTTAAAGTGATTGATGCACTGATTACTAATTTCCATTTACCGGAATCCACCCTTGTGATGCTAGTATCTGCATTAGCGGGAAGGGAACATGTGCTTCGCGCTTATGACATTGCTGTGCAGGAAAAATATCGGTTTTTTAGTTTCGGTGATGCTATGCTTATCGTAGAAAAAGAAAATTTGTAGACAGAAGCAGAAAAGTACAGTTAATTAAGAGAAAGTATGGCAAAGAAGAGAGGAAATAAAACAATGATAGAGAGACGGCAGCATAAGAGACTACAATTAGATGTGTCAATTCGGCTAGACCCATTAGACGAGAATGGCATGAACACTTCAAGGTATGAGCATGTAGATGTGACAGATATTTCTAGAAGCGGCCTGGGATTTAAGTCTGCGAAAAAGTTAGATAAGAATCTTTATTATGATACGAAAATTCAAATATGGACGAAAGAGATAGTTGATGCAGTGATAGAACTTATCTGGGAAGAGACTTTAGAAAATGGCATTTATAAATATGGTGCCGTTTTCATTGGCATGTCGGATACAGATGCAGTGAAGATTGATGTTTATCAGATTTTTAACGAAAAATAAAAAGAAGAATATTTTACAAATCCGGTGATTTTGTAAATTGCTTTATTGCTGAATAATGCGTACCATGATATGTGGTATTGAAAACTAGGGAAAGTAGCATTAAAAGGAGAAACAATTTATGGAAAAGAAACCGGTATTTGGTATGAATGCCTTTAAAGAATGGAATATTAAAGTTCCTCTTATTCAGGGAGGAATGGGTGTTGGAGTAAGTTTAAGCGGATTGGCAGGAGCAGTGACGGCAGAAGGCGGCATCGGAATTATTTCTACGGCACAGATAGGCTTCGACGAGCCGGATTTTGAGAACCATGAGGAAGAATGCAATTTAAGAGGTATTCGAAAACATATTAAACGTGCAAAAGAGATTGCCAAGGGTGAGGGAATGGTAGGAGTCAATGTAATGGTAGCCTTGCAGCACTATAAAGAGCATGTTTTAGAAGCTGTGCGTGCAGGTGCTGATGTAGTTATTTGCGGAGCGGGGCTTCCTATGGATTTGCCGGAATTAGTAAAGGGCAGTCTGACAAAGATTGCACCGGTGGTTTCCTCAAAGAGAGCGGCAGCATTGTTACCGTTGTATCAAAAACTGCCATCCGTCAGCAATACCTTACTGCATTACGAAAGCATTAGTTGCTGCAGTGCAGGGGGATGTGGAGCATGGGCTTGTATTCTGCGGAGGTAATGTGGGAAGAATAGAAAAAATAGAGACAGTCCATGAGGTAGTGGAAGACTTAATGTATGAAAATATATTATAAACGTTGATTTTCCGATGAAATTTGGGAACATGGAAAGGTATTAGAAAATGAGCAATAAAAAATGCCGGAAAATAGCGTTTTCCGACACTTTAGGGTTGGGCTGTTAATAATAACAGTAGCAGCTCGTAGGGGAATCGAACCCCTGTTTCCGCCGTGAGAGGGCGGCGTCTTAACCGCTTGACCAACGAGCCATAACAGCAATATTTGTAATAAATATTGAGCAGTTCATAGGGGAATCGAACCCCTGTTTCCGCCGTGAGAGGGCGGCGTCTTAACCGCTTGACCAATGAACCGGACAATGACTATTATATCATGTGATTTGAAAAATGCAAGCACTTTTTTTGTTTTTTTTCCTGGTACTGAATAAATGGAGGGAAAATCTAAGAAAATACTTGTATTTCTCAGAATAAAGTGTTATTCTACTATAAGATAACACGGTAACTAGATTGAGAGAGGACGAAAGTTCTCTCTCAATTCACGTTTATACAGATGTGAGATAGTTTGTATCTGATATAATTTAATATAGGAAAGAAGGTGTGTATACATGTCAAAGCGTGAAAATTATGAAACACGCACCGAAGAACTGATTACTCCCATTTTAGAACGAATGAATTTTGAACTTGTGGATGTGGAGTTTGTCAAAGAGGGCGGTATCTGGTATCTTCGTGCTTACATTGACAAAGAGGGCGGCATCACTGTAAATGATTGTGAGGCTGTGGCAAGAGAAATGAACGAGATACTAGACCGGGAGGACTATGTAGAGGAATCCTATACCTTTGAGGTAAGCTCACCGGGATTGGGAAGACCACTTAAAAAGGAAAAGGATTATGCCCGCAGCATGGGCAAAGAATTAGAAATCCGAACCTATCGCGCAATTAACCGGGAAAAGGAATTTTACGGTGTTTTAAAAGCATATGATGATAAGACGGTGACCATCGAAACTGAGGATGGAGAAGAGTTAACTTTCGAAAAAAAGGACATTGCATTGATTCGTCTGGCATTTGATTTTTAGATTATTAAAAAAAGAGTTATGTTTATTGCTTAATAATAACGATAGAATAAATTTAGGAGGAAAAACAAAAATGAGCAGCAGTAACGAGTTATTAGAGGCACTTAATATATTAGAGCAGGAGAAAAATATCAGTAAGGAGACTTTATTGGAAGCAATCGAAAATTCTCTTGTAACAGCGTGCAAAAATCATTTTGGAAAATCCGAAAATGTAAAGGTAAGCATTGATCCGGAGACTTGCGAGTTTCATGTGTTTCAGGAGAAAACTGTTGTGGAGACGGTAGAGGATTCTGTAGAGCAGATTAGTGTAGTTAATGCCAAAATGATTGACTCTAAATATGAAGTGGGAGACATTGTCAATATAGAAGTACAGTCGAAAGAGTTCGGACGTATTGCAACACAGAATGCAAAAAATGTTATCCTGCAGAAAATCCGCGAGGAAGAGCGAAAAGTATTATTTGACCAGTACTACAGCAAAGAAAAGGATGTGGTAACTGGTGTGGTACAGCGTTATGTGGGAAAAAATGTCAGCATCAATCTTGGAAAAGTGGATGCGATTTTAACAGAAAACGAGCAGGTAAAGGGAGAAGTGTTCCAGCCTACCGAGCGTATCAAACTTTATATATTAGAAGTAAAATCTACCTCTAAGGGTCCTAAAATTTTAGTGTCAAGGACACACCCGGAGTTAGTGAAACGTCTCTTTGAATCAGAGGTAACCGAGGTAAAAGAGGGTATTGTAGAGATTAAGGCAATCGCAAGAGAAGCAGGAAGCAGAACCAAGATTGCAGTATGGTCTAACGATCCTGATGTGGATCCGGTAGGAGCTTGTGTCGGCATGAACGGAGCCAGAGTCAATGCCATTGTAAATGAGCTTCGCGGAGAGAAAATTGATATCATTACCTGGAATGAAAACCCGGCAATGATGATAGAAAATGCGTTAAGCCCTGCAAAGGTTATTTCTGTTATTGCGGATGCGGAAGAAAAAGCGGCAAAGGTCGTAGTTCCAGATTATCAGCTTTCCTTAGCAATCGGTAAAGAAGGACAGAATGCCCGTCTTGCAGCCCGCCTTACCGGATTTAAGATTGATATTAAAAGTGAGACGCAGGCAAGAGAATCTGGAGACTTCCTTGATTATGAAAATGATTATGAAGATGATGAATACTATGAAGAAGAGGGAGATTACGCCGACGGAGAGTATCAGGACGGAGAATATGCAGAAGAAAATTATGCAGAAGAAAATTATGCAGAGGAAAACGCTTCTGAGGAAAATTACACCGACAAAGAATAGAGGTGGAGAAATATGGCGAATAAGAAAATTCCGATGCGGCAATGTGTTGGCTGCCATGAAATGAAAGCCAAAAAAGAGATGATAAGAGTCATTAAAACTACCTCGGAGGAAGAACCTGAAAAAGTGGAAATCATTTTAGATACAACCGGAAGAAAGAATGGCAGAGGAGCATATATTTGTCCAAACAGTGAATGCTTGAATATGGCAATCAAAAGCAAGGGCTTAGAACGATCATTTAAAATGTCAATTCCAAAGGATGTATATGAAATGCTCACGAAGGAGATGGAAAATTTTGAGACCAGATAGAGTATTATCCATGCTTGGCATTGCAGCAAAATCCGGCAGTGTTGTAAGCGGAGAGTTTTCTACCGAAAAGGCAGTGAAGGACGGAAAGGCATATCTTGTTATCGTAGCAGCGGATGCGTCGGAAAATACCGTAAAAATGTTTCGGAATATGACAGATTTTTATGAAGTACCGATGTATTTATATGCGGACAAAGAGACGTTAGGGCATTATATCGGAAAAGAATTTCGCGCATCCCTTGCGGTAACCAATGAAGGCCTTGCACATTCGATAGAGGACAAATTGAAACAGACAATAACAACTGAATAATGGAGGAATTAGGATAGATGGCAAAAATGAGAGTGAATGAACTTGCAAGAGAATTGGAGATAGAAAATAAACAGATTATAGAATTTTTAAGCACCACGGAATATGCAGTAAAATCCCATAGCAGCAATGTGGATGAGGAAGCGCAGCAGTTAGTCCGTAGCAAATTCGCAAAAGGTGGCAGTGAAGCACCAAAAGCAGAAAAGTCAGAAGTGAAAGCAGAAGAAAAAAAGGAAACTCGGGCACCACAGGCAGCTACTGCAGAGGCTAAAAAAGAGGCAGCACCGCAGCAGAATGCGGAAACAGCAAAGACAGAAAGCGGTGCAGAGCGTCCAAAGAAAAAATCAAGTATAACTGCTGTTTTTAATGCGCAATATAGTAAACAGGGGAACCAGCGCCGCGACGGTGGAAACAACAGACGTCCGGGACAAAATGGAGGAGTACGTCCGGGTCAGAACGGCGCACGTCGTCCCCAGGGGGCAGCAGGAAATAACGGACGTCCTGCACAGCCAAGACCGGCAGCATCCGGCTATGATGTAAGAAAAGCATTTGAGCGTGCTATCAATCCGGAAGCGGCAAAAGCGGCAGAGGAGGCGGAAAAGCAGGCAGCGGCGAAGGCTGCAGAGTTAGCGGCAAAGAGAGCGGCTGAAGCTGAGGCGGCTGCAAAAGCAAAAACAGAGGAAAAAACAGAAAACATAAAGGCACAGGAAGTGGTGCAGAAACCAAGAGAAAATGTATACGAGAATCCGGACGGTACCAGACGCCAGAATGTTTATGCCCAAGAGAACAGAAATAACGGGGAACGTCGTAATCAGGGGGATAACAGAGGCGGTAACAGAAATCAGGGCGGTGGCTTTAACCGGAATAACGGGGACAGACAGCAGCGTCCTTACGGAGAGAGAGGCGGAAGAAACGATGGCGGTCAAAGACCTTATCAAAATGGCAGACCGGGTCAAAATGGCGGTCAGAGTGATAGAAACGGCGGTAGAGGCAATTCATATCGCGGCAAGGAATCTAATTCCGGCAGACTGGATCGGGAAATTGACCGCTTCAACAGAGAGGCTGCACCGGCACCGGAGGAACTTCGCGGCAAAGAGTCGAGGGAGCGTGACAAAGACCGCAATAAGAACTCCAAACAGAGAAACGATTATGATGCACTTGGCAGCAAAAAGCAGGAGCGCTTTATCAATCTTGAAAAGAATGGCGGCAAAAAGAAACCACAGCAGCCACAGCCAAAGCAGGAGGAAGAGGTAATCAAAACACTGGTATTACCAGAAAAATTAACCATCAAAGAGCTTGCTGATAAGATGAAAGTACAGCCGGCAATGATAGTTAAAAAATTGTTCTTAAAGGGAACTATGGTAACCGTAAACCAGGAAGTGGATTATGATACGGCAGAAGAAATTGCACTGGAGTTTAATTGTATCTGTGAGCCGGAGGAGAAAATCGACGTGATTGCAGAACTGTTAAAAGAGGAAGACGATCCGGAAGATACTTTAGTGGCACGTCCACCGGTTGTCTGTGTTATGGGTCATGTTGATCATGGTAAAACTTCCCTGTTAGACGCTATCCGCTCTACCCGTGTTACTGACCGTGAGGCAGGCGGTATTACACAGCATATTGGTGCGTCTGTGGTTACCATCAATGGTCAGACCATTACATTCTTAGATACACCGGGACATGAAGCATTTACCGCTATGCGTATGCGTGGTGCAAACTCTACCGATATTGCTATCCTTGTGGTAGCGGCAGATGATGGTGTTATGCCACAGACCATCGAAGCAATCAACCATGCAAAAGCAGCAGGGGTAGAGATTATTGTGGCAATCAACAAAATCGATAAACCAAGTGCGAATATTGAGCGTGTAAAACAGGAATTATCCGAGTATGAATTGATTCCTGAAGATTGGGGTGGAAGTACCGTATTCTGTCCGGTATCTGCCCATACCAAAGAGGGTATTGATAACCTATTGGAAATGATTCTTCTGACTGCAGAAGTATTAGAATTAAAGGCAAATCCGAAACGTAATGCGAGAGGTCTTGTCATTGAGGCACAGTTAGATAAAGGACGCGGTGCCGTTGCTACCGTATTAGTGCAGAAAGGTACGTTAAGAGTCGGTCAGCCGATTGCCTGCGGAAGCTGTTATGGTAAAGTTCGTGCCATGATTGATGACCAGGGAAGAAGAGTAAAGGAAGCAGGACCTTCTACACCGGTAGAGATCTTGGGATTGTCAGCAGTACCGGAGGCAGGTGAAACCTTTGTTTCCACAGATACAGAGAAAGAAGCGAGAGCTTTCGCTGAGACTTATATTTCCGAGAGTAAGAATAAATTAATTGAGGATACGAAGGCGAAGATGTCCTTAGACGACTTGTTCTCACAGATTCAGTCCGGAAATGTAAAAGAATTGAATATTATTGTAAAGGCAGATGTACAGGGTTCCGTAGAAGCAGTAAAACAGAGTCTTGTAAAATTGTCCAACGAAGAAGTAGTAGTAAAAGTAATTCACGGAGGCGTTGGTGCTATCAACGAGTCCGACGTCAGCTTAGCATCTGCTTCTAATGCCATTATCATTGGCTTTAATGTTCGTCCTGATCAGACAGCAAAAGTAACTGCAGAGCGTGAAAATGTAGATGTCAGATTGTATAAAGTTATCTATAACGCTATTGAGGATGTGTCTGCAGCAATGAAGGGTATGTTAGACCCGATTTACGAAGAAAAGGTAATCGGTCATGCAGAGGTGCGTCAGATATTCAAAGCATCCGGTGTAGGAAATATCGCCGGTTCTTATGTGCTTGACGGTGTATTCCAGAGAGGATGTAAGGTTCGTATTTCCCGTGAGGGTGAGCAGATATTTGAGGGAGACCTTGCGTCCTTAAAACGTTTCAAAGATGACGTAAAAGAGGTAAAAGCAGGATACGAATGTGGTCTGGTATTTGAAGGATTTAACGACATCGCAGAGCTTGATATAGTAGAAGCCTACACTATGGTGGAAGTACCACGTTAAAGTGTGGCACTTCCATTAGGCAGTGGAGGAATATGGAGATAGAGAATGAGAAAAAACAGTATAAAAAATACCAGAATTAACGGAGAAGTCCAACGGGAATTAAGCAATATCATCCGTGGGGAAATCAAAGACCCACGGATTAACCCACTTACCAGCGTGGTTGCGGTGGAGGTTGCGCCGGATTTAAAGACCTGTAAAGCATATATCAGTGTGTTAGGAGATGAAGAGTCTCAGAAGAACACTTTGGCAGGGTTAAAAAGTGCCGAGGGCTTTATTCGTAGTAAATTAGCAAAAAGTATTAACTTAAGAAATACACCGGAAATTAAATTTGTCTTAGACCAGTCCATTGAATATGGAGTAAAAATGTCTAAGATGATTGATGAGGTTACGAAGGACATTAAGGACACTGACAATGACACTGCTGAAACGGATGGTCTCAGTGGTGAAAGCGCAGATGAGGAATAAAGTATGACAAATCTGGATGTGTTTTTAGAGAAGGCGGAAACCGTTGCCATCGCCGGACATATTAAACCGGACGGTGACTGCGTGGGTTCCTGTCTGGCAACTTATAACTATATTAAAACCTATTATCCGCAAATAGAAGTAGATTTATATTTAGAGCCGATTCCAAATATTTTCAAATTTCTAAGCCGGGCAGAGAAGATTATCAGTGATTATTCTTCTGATAAAGTTTATGACCTTTTTATCTCCCAGGACTGTGGGGATGAGGGGCGGTTAGGAAATGCGGTAAAGTACTTTGATACGGCAAAAAAGACCATATGTATCGACCATCATATCAGCAATCGGAGCTTTGCACAGGAAAATTATATTTTCCCGGAGGCAAGCTCTACATCGGAACTGATATTTGAACTGATACCGAGGGAACGTCTCACAAAGGAAATTGCCGAGTGCATCTATACCGGTATTATTCACGATACCGGAGTGTTTCAGTATTCCTGTACCTCGCCGAAAACGATGGAAGCTGCAGGGGTGTTGATGTCTCTTGGTATTGATTTCCCCAAAATAGTGGATGAAACCTTTTTTACTAAGACTTATAATCAGAACCGAATTATGGGCTTAGCGCTTTTAAAAAGCAAGCTGCATTTAGGCGGAAAATGTATATCTAGTGTCATCACCTTAGCGGAGATGGAGGAATATGAGGTTCTTCCGAAACATTTAGAGGGGATTGTAAGTCAGCTTCGGGTGACAAAGGATGTAGAGACTGCAATCTTTTTGTATGAAACGGAACCGGGCAAATATAAGGTAAGTACCCGTTCGGCAAGCTATGTGGATGTAGCGGAGATAGCGGTAAAATTTGGCGGCGGCGGGCACAAACGTGCAGCTGGTTTCTCTATGGAGGGTGACACGGAGCAGATTGTGCCTTTGATTGTTGCGGAAGTCGAAAAACAAATTTAACTTGTAAGGAACTGCCATGATTAGTGGAATTATCAATGTATATAAAGAAAAGGGGTATACCTCCTTTGATGTAGTTGCAAAACTGCGTGGGATTTTAAAGACAAGGAAAATCGGACACACAGGGACACTTGATCCGGATGCGGAGGGAGTGTTGCCTGTGTGTCTTGGTAAAGCCACAAAGGTCTGTGACCTTTTGACGGACAAGCAGAAAGAATATGAAGCTGTCCTGTTGTTAGGAAAAGTGACAGATACACAGGATATTTCGGGTACTGTGCTAAGCGAACATGAAGTGTGCCTGACAGAAGAAGAAGTGAAAAACGTAATCTTAAATTTTGTGGGGGATTATTTGCAGATACCTCCTATGTATTCCGCTTTAAAAGTGGATGGAAAGAAACTTTGTGATTTGGCAAGGGCAGGGGTGACCGTGGAGCGGAAGGCAAGACCGGTACAAATCTTTTCGATTGATATTTTAGAAGTCAGTCTGCCACGGGTGAAAATGAGAGTAAACTGCTCGAAAGGGACTTATATTAGGACGTTATGCCAGGATATTGGAGAAAAATTAGGGTGTGGCGGCTGTATGGAGAGTCTTTTGCGTACCAGAGTATCAGAGTTTAAGATAGAGGAAGCATTGACTTTAGCAGAGATTGAGAGAAGGGTGCAAACCCAGGCAGGGGAACTTCTGCCGGAACAGTGGGAAGCCTCCAATTTTGATTTTATCCGTCCCGTAGATTCTGTTTTTTTACAATACGAAAAAGCAGTAGTAAAAAAGTCGTGGAATAAGCTGCTATATAATGGAAACCGGTTGACAGAGGAGGCATTTATCGACTACCATGAAAAACAGAGTGGTCAGCCAATTCGAATTTATGATGAAGAAGGGCATTTTATCGGAATTTATGAGTACGTGGACAGGCAGAAGGATTATAAGCCGGTAAAATTGTTTATAGAAGCATGAAATATATTAGTAATACAACTGATTTTTATATTGAAGAACCCACAGTCATGTCATTAGGAAAGTTTGACGGTATTCACAGAGGACATGAACTTTTAATGGAACATCTTGCAAAAAAGAAAGATGAGGGGCTTGCGGCAGTTATTTTTACCTTTAATATTCCCCCAAAACAGACTGTAAATGGCACAGAGGCGAAGGTCCTCACTACTAATGAAGAAAAAATGCACATTTTTGAGCAGATTGGTGTGGACTATTTAGTAGAGTGTCCTTTTACCAGAGAAATTATGTGCATGGAGCCGGAAGCTTTTATTGAAAAGATGGTGAAGAGTCTTCATGTGAAATGTTTTGTAGTAGGGGAAGACTTCCATTTCGGACACAACCGCAGGGGAGATTACAAAATGCTGCAGGCGTATGCTAAGGAGTATGAATATGAGGTTCTTGTCATTGAAAAAATGAAAGAGGATGCCAGAGATATCAGCAGCACCTTTGTTCGGGAAGAAGTGGCAAAAGGAAATATCGAAAAGGCGAATCATCTTTTGGGATACCGCTATTTTGTGTCGGGTGCCATACTTCACGGAAACCATATCGGTGGTTCAAAACTGGGAATTCCAACGATTAATCAGATACCGCCGGAGGAAAAACTGCTGCCACCCTATGGGGTTTATGTGACGGAGGTTTTTGTGGGAGAAAACAGATACCGGGGGATTACCAACGTGGGATGCAAGCCTACTATTGAAGGAAAAAATCCGGTGGGGGTGGAGACGCATCTTTTGGATTTTGCTGAGGATATATATGGAAAAGTAGTGACGGTAGAATTTTTAACGCGAGTACGGGAGGAACGAAAATTTTCTTCTATCGAAAAGTTAAAAGAACAGATGCAGAATGATATCGCCTTTGGAAGAAATTATTTCCGAACCTATGATGGATCCTTATGAATAATTTCGAACGAAATGTTACATAAATATTACAGAAATGTGTTGACATTGTAAAATATGGTTGCTATACTCATAACGTGAGAGTTTTAAATGGAAAACATCAGGAGGGTCTATGAGAGATAGAATGATAAAAGTGGCAAGCCTTCTTATGGCAGGAACACTTATATTTTCAGCAGCGTATGCACAGAATAAAATGAAGGTAGAGGCTAACGAGGTGGCAGCGGAAACACAGTCAGTGACGGCTGGAGTATCCTCTGAGTTGGCGAAGCAGTTAGAAGGAGCGGTCAGTCTGGATGTAAACGTAACGTCCGGTGTGACGGATGCCGTGGGAAATTATCTTTTAGAGGCGGCAGCCATGACCATTGATGATGTGAAGGTGACTGAGACCGATACAGTGACTACTGCAGCGGGACAGGCAGAGGCATATGGTTATACCAATCTTGGTGTGGCACAGGTAGACGGAAACTTAAATGTCAGAGAGGTTCCGGGTACAGAAGCAGAAATAGTTGGAAAGATGCCTAATAATGCCGGCTGTGAGATTATAGAGACAGATGGAGAATGGGTAAAAATTAAATCCGGTAAAGTGGAAGGATATGTAAAATCTGAGTATCTTCTTTCTGGTGATGCTGCGCTCGCAAAGGCTGCGGAAGTAAAGCAGACCATTGCTACCGTCAACACCACCACCTTGTATGTCAGAGAACAGCCGAATACCGACTGTGCCATTATCACGATGATGCCTGCCGGAGAGGAATTAGAGGTATTAGAAACCTTAGACGGCTGGGTGAAAATTAATGTGGACAGTGATGAGGGATATGTTTCTTCCGAATATGTGGATATTTCTGTAGATTTGGTAAAAGCACAGACAATGACGGAAATCCGCTATGGACAGGGTGTTTCTGATGTGAGAGTTTCCTTAGTACAGTATGCTACCCAGTTTGTCGGAAATCCGTATGTATGGGGCGGCACAAGCCTGACAAGAGGAGCTGATTGTTCCGGATTTGTATTAAGCGTATTTGCCAATTATGGTATTTCATTACCGCATTCTTCTGTAGCGCAGTCTAACTGTGGTAAAAGAATTTCAGCTTCCGAGGCGCAGCCGGGAGATTTGTTCTTCTATGGAAATGGAAGCCGTATTAATCATGTTGCAATTTATATTGGAAATGGACAGGTTGTTCATGCAAGTTCACCGAAGTCCGGTATCAAGATTTCCGGCGCATTCTACAGAACACCGGTGAAGGTAGTGAGAATCATAAACAACTAAAAATAAGCATTTACAACCAGAAAGTTCTATGTTACAATATGTTTGTATAAATAAGCCAATATTCGGTAGATGGATACTCCAACCTTTTACTGAGTATTCCGGCGATAATTAACCCGCCAGAAATTATCCGGCAGGCAAAAGAAATAAGAAGGAGGATCATTTTATGATCGCAAAGGAAAAGAAACAGGAAATCATCAAAGAGTATGGCAGAACACCAAACGACACAGGTTCACCAGAGGTTCAGATTGCTATTTTAACAGCTCGTATCGAGGAGTTAAATGCACACTTAGCAGAGAACAAAAATGACCATCATTCCAGACGTGGTCTGTTAAAAATGGTAGGACAGAGACGTGGTTTATTAGCATACTTAAAGAAAATTGATATCGAAAGATATCGTTCTTTAATCGAGC
The DNA here is from genome assembly GCA_029006795.1 of Clostridiales bacterium. Lineage (GTDB taxonomy): Bacteria > Bacillota > Clostridia > Lachnospirales > Lachnospiraceae > Roseburia. Next base: position 15,999 of record JAQXGQ010000145.1, read on the forward strand.
GTTTAGGTCTTAGAAAATAAGACGGAAAAACCCAGACAAGCCCTGTTCTTATCTGGGTTATATAGAGCGGGAGCGGTCCCGCTCTATTTTTACATTAATGAGTGTTATGGGCAAAAGCATATATCCGAGACCACTGAAAAATGTATGAATGTTCATGGATTTTTCAGTAGTTTCGGTGCTTTTGCTTAAATGAAAACGGGCAGAAAGTCCGAGACAAAAAGGAGAACAGACATGTATAAAAGTTTTTCAATGGAACTGGCAGGAAGAACACTGACAGTTGATATTGGCAGAGTATGTGCTCAGGCAAACGGAGCAGCTTTATTAAAATATGGTGAGACAACAGTATTATCTACCGTAACTGCTTCCGACAAACCGAGAGAGGGAATCGATTTTTTCCCATTAAGTGTAGAGTTTGAGGAGAAGATGTACGCGGTTGGTAAAATCCCAGGTGGATTTAACAAGAGAGAAGGAAAGGCATCTGAGAATGCCATTCTTACTTCCCGTGTAATTGACAGACCGATGCGTCCGTTATTCCCAAAAGATTACCGCAATGATGTTACCATCAACAATATGGTAATGGCTGTAGACCCGGAGTGCCGTCCGGAAATCGTCGGTATGATTGGTTCTGCATTGGTTACAACAATTTCAGATATTCCGTTTGCAGGTCCCTGTGCAACGACACAGATGGGTATGGTAAATGGGGAGTTTATCCTGAACCCTTCTCAGAAAGACTGGGATAATGGTGACTTACAGCTTACGGTAGCATCCACTGCAGAGAAGGTCATTATGATTGAGGCAGGAGCTAACGAAATCCCAGAAGATAAAATGATTGAGGCAATTTATAAATGCCACGATATCAATCAGACCATTATCGAATTTGTCAATAAAATCGTAGCAGAAGTTGGTAAGCCAAAACATGAATATACCAGCTGTGCTATTCCGGATGAAATGTTTGCAGCTATCAAGGAAATCGTGCCGCCGGAGCAGATGGAAGAGGCTGTATTTACAGATGAAAAGCAGAAACGTGAAGAAAATATTCGTGAGATTACCGAAAAATTAGAAGAAGCATTTGCAGACAATGAGGAATGGTTAGCAGTGCTCGGAGAGGCAGTTTATCAGTATCAGAAAAAGACCGTTCGTAAGATGATTTTAAAAGACCACAAACGACCGGATGGACGTGCCATCAACCAGATACGTCCGTTGGCAGCAGAGGTTGATTTGATTCCAAGAGTCCACGGTTCAGCCATGTTTACCCGTGGACAGACACAGATTTGTGATGTGGTAACATTAGCACCATTATCTGAGGTACAAAAGATTGACGGTCTAGATGAGAATGTTACGACTAAGAGATACATCCATCAGTATAACTTCCCGGCATACTCAGTAGGTGAGACGAAGGTTTCACGCGGACCGGGACGTCGTGAAATTGGACATGGAGCATTGGCAGAAAAAGCCTTGATGGCAGTGCTTCCCTCTGAGGAAGAATTTCCATATGCAATCCGTGCCGTATCTGAGACCTTTGAGTCGAACGGTTCTACTTCTATGGCATCTACCTGTGCTTCCTGTATGGCATTGATGGCTGCCGGAGTACCAATCAAATCTATGGTGGCAGGTATCTCCTGTGGACTTGTTACCGGAGATACCGATGATGATTACATCGTACTTACCGATATTCAGGGACTTGAAGATTTCTTCGGAGATATGGATTTCAAAGTAACCGGTACACATAAAGGAATTACAGCTATCCAGATGGATATTAAGATTCACGGTTTGACCAGACCAATTGTAGAGGAAGCCATAGCAAGAACAAGGGAAGCACGTCTGTATATTATGGATGAGGTCATGTCTAAGGCAATCGCAGAACCGAGAAAAGAGGTTGGTCAGTATGCACCTAAGATTATTCAGATACAGATTGATCCTGCAAAGATTGGTGATGTGGTAGGTCAGAGAGGAAAGACCATCAATGAGATTATTGAGCGCACCGGTGTAAAGATTGATATTACCGATGAAGGTGCTGTATCTGTTTGCGGAACAGATGCAGCAATGATGGATAAAGCAGTGGAGATGATTAAGATTATTACCACTGATTTTGAGGAAGGACAGATTTTTAACGGTACCGTTGTAAGTATCAAAGAGTTTGGTGCATTCCTTGAGTTCGCACCGGGAAAAGAAGGAATGGTTCACATTTCTAAGATTTCCAAAGAGCGTATCAATCGTGTAGAAGATGTGCTTACATTAGGCGATAAAGTAAAAGTTGTATGTCTTGGAAAAGATAAAATGGGAAGAATTAGCTTTTCTATGAAAGACGTTCCAACAGAAAGTTAAGGGGAAAGGCTGTTCTCTCATTTTGAGGGGACGGCTTTTTTTGGCAAAAAGGAGGAGGGTTTATGGTAGGAACAATAAAAATAGACATCGGAAAAGATGCAATGGCTGTCTATCTTTACATACTTCCTGAGGGAGATACGGAGATTACTGTGGGCCTGTTAAAGGAAGAACTGACGAAAAGAGGAATCAAAGCGGGAATTGATGAGGGAATGCTTTGCAAAATTGCAGAGGAAGGGCAGCCTGATACAGAGTATCTGGTTGCTTCAGGAGCGCCGGCAGAACGGGGAAAAGACGGCTATTATGAATTTTTCTTTGAGAGAGAGGCAAAAGAGTGTGTACCCACGATACGTGAGGATGGTTCTGTTGATTATTCACCGGTGATTCATATGGTAAAGAAAGGGGACAAAGTCGCAGCATATCATCCGGCGAAACAGGGAAAATCCGGGTATACCGTGTTTGATGGGATGGTTGCACCGCCTCCTGCAAGAGAGGGAGAGCGTTTAAACTGCATTAATGTAGAACAGAGGGGAAGCGAATTTTTTGCCCTGCTCGATGGTCGAATTTCTTTCAAAGGGAAAAAACTGCAGGTAAAGGATTGCCTGATGATTGATGGAGATGCTGGCTATTCTATGGGAGACATTCATTTCAATGGAGATATTCATGTGAAAGGAGATGTCTTGACAGATGTTGCAGTGACGGCCGGCGGCAGTATAGAAGTGGATGGTGTTGTGGAAGGGGCAAAACTTACTGCCGGCAAAAATATTCTGGTGCGTCGTGGAATTCACGGAAGAGATAAAGCAGTGATAGAAGCGGGCGGATTTATTACGTCTAATTTTATTGAGGAAGCAAAAATAGTAAAAGCGGGAAAAGATATTCTGGTGGATTATGTTATTAATACGGATGTGAATGTCGGTGGCAAAATTAAGGCGACCGGAAAAAAGGGACTGCTGTTAGGTGGAAAGATTACTGCGGAGGAATGTATTGAAGCTATCCGCATTGGAAATGACAATGGTGCAAAGACCCATCTGACACTTCAAACTGCAGAACCGGAAAAACGGCGGAATGGAAAGATTGTTGTGCATGTAAAGGCAAATCCCGGTACCAGTGCAGAACTTTATGGCAACAAAATAGATAATCTGGTAATGACTGCTGGGGAAGTTCATTTTACGGAATTTGGCATAGAAAAATGTGGCATAGGAGAGTTCCGTTATAAACAACAGCCGGTGGAACAGTCAGTGGAGAAAAAACCGTTAATTTTACTGGTGGATGATGATCCGGTGGTATTAAAAACGGAGTATTCCTATCTTTGCAACAACTATAAAGTAGTTGCAGTAAGTTCGGCGCAGGACGCACTGGTGTTTTTAAAGAAAAAGCTGCCGGATTTGATTTTACTTGATTATTTGATGCCTAAGATGAATGGCGGGGAATTATTAGAACGCATCAGAACGTCGTCAGACAAAAAATGTGCCGCAACACCGGTATTTTTTGTCACCAGTGTGTCTGACAGAGAAACCATGACAAAGTGCCTAAAATTATATCCTCAGGGATATTTACTAAAACCGGTAGGCAGAGAAGATTTACAAAAGATACTAGAGGAGTTTTTTACAAAAAATCCAATATAAGATTGGGGTGAGAATATGAAAAAATTTCTAAAGAAAAAGTGGCACATTGTACTATATTTTATATTTCTGTTTGTCACCTTTTTCTTCCTGTATCAGACAAAAAACAGCGGTGAAAATTATTGTTTTACAAGATATGATCAAATTCTCTTTGAACAGCCGTGGAAGTATGTTTTTTCGGATGGTACAGAAGGAACAACGGAGCTTCCGACACAGCTTGAGGCAGGAAAGGTGACTTCGCTGACATTAACGAACCGGTTGCCAGAGGTGCCGGAGGGAACCGTATTTGTTTACCGCTCTAGGCACACTGATACGAAAATTTATGTCGGTGGGAAACTGATATACGACCAGTTAATGCAGACTGATAAAGAAACTGTAGTGGGAGAGACATGGTTTCCGCTTCCGGGAAATGTCTGGAACGAGGTTCCTCTGTCAAAGGAAGATTCTGGCAAGGAGATTCGGATTGAAACAACGGGAATTGTACAAAGGTATATAAAGGGACCGGGTGAGGTCTATTTAGGAGATAGGGCAAGTTTCCTGCTGAAATTAATGGATGAGAGAAAAGGAACTTTAGTGGGAGCAATTTTAATGATGCTTCTGGCAGTTGTTCTTATGCTTTTGTGGCTGATTTTAGTGGTTACCACCCGGACTACTTATCGGGATTGTCTCTGCTTGGCGCTGTTTACTGCGTCAATTTCTCTTTGGGAGTTTTCCGAAACAAAATGTATGCAGTTTTTCTTTCCTAATATGAAGATGATAGGTCTGTTGGCATATGAGATACTGGCATTAGCTCCGGTGCCCATTGCACTGTATTACAGCTATGGAAAAAGGAAGCGGACGGCACAACTGTCAAAGATTTCTTCTGTCATAGCTTTGGCAGTATGGTTTATCAACAATCTGCTTCATTTCCTGCATATAGCAGATATTTCCGAAACTTTAATTGTAACTCAGGCATTAAACGTATTTGAAGTTGTCTTCGTGGGATATATTCAGATAAGCGATATCATGAGTGATGCAAAAGAAGAAAAGAATGATATCAATTCCAGATTCTGGTGGATTCCTCTTATGGGACTGGGGGTTTTTGTGCCGTTGCTCCTGATAGAGATTTTTCGATACATTTTGGGAATCGGCAGATTCAAAGATGATATGATTTTTGTAAACTTTGGAATGATTGCATATATCGTTTCTCTGGCATTCAGTTCTATTATGAAACTGGTATCGGAAAATTTAAGAATAAATGAGGCAAGCGCGGCAAAATCACAGTTTCTTGCTAATATGAGCCATGAAATACGAACCCCTTTAAATGCTGTTTTGGGTTTTGATGAACTGATTTTGCGGGATGCAAAGGATGAAAAAGTTTTGGAGTATGCTGCGAGTATACAGAGCGCAGGAACCTCGCTTCGTGATATTATTAATGCCATCTTAGATTTGACGAAAATTGAATCTGGAAAGATGGAGATGTTGGAGACGGAGTATTACACGGTTCAGCTTTTAGACAATGTGAGTAGTATGGTGAAAGCATTGGCACAAGATAAGGGATTGTACTTTAAAGTAGAGATTGATGAAAAACTCCCGGAGAAACTCTGGGGAGATGAAACGCATATCCGTCAGGTTTTAATCAATCTTATGACAAATGCTGTCAAATACACCAAAGAGGGAGGTGTTGTCTTTAAGGTGCAGATGGTAGAGGAAGCAGATGACACCGGTGTGTGTCAGATTCTGTTTTCAGTAAAGGATACGGGAATTGGTATCCGGGAGGAAGACAGAGAGAGACTCTTTGAGAAATTTGAACGTTTGGATTACGAGAAAAACCGCAATGTAGAGGGTACCGGGCTTGGAATGAGCATAGTGGTGAAACTGTTAGATGCAATGCATAGTAAGATTGAACTGAAAAGTGTCTACGGAAAAGGCTCTGAATTTTATTTTGTTCTGCCGCAGAAAGTGGTGGGAGAGAATAGAATTGGCAGTTATGAGGCAGGCGGAAACAGGGAACTGCCGGAACAAAATAAAGAGAGTTATACGGCTCCTACTGCGAGAATTTTGATTGTGGATGATGTGCTGTTGAATCTTCAGGTGGCATGCGGTTTATTAGAGGGCTTAAAGATGCAGATAGATTCGGCAGAGTCCGGTTTGCAGGCAATAGAATTGGTGAAGAAGAACCATTATGATGTAATTTTAATGGATCATATGATGCCGGGAATGGACGGTATAGAAGCCACAAGGAAAATCAGAGAACTGAAAAAAACCACCGGTGACGATTACTATGGAGAGGTTCCGGTGCTGGCGCTGACGGCAAATGCTCTTTCCGGTATGAAAGAGAAGTTTTTAGAGGAGGGGTTGCAGGATTTTATCGGAAAACCGGTAGAGGGAAAAGAATTAATAAGAGCATTGCATAAATGGCTTCCGAAGGAGAAAATTGTTTCAAGGGAGGAAGAGGTTTTGGAGAAAAAAGCTATAGAAGAAGTGGCAGAAAATGAATGGGATATTCAGATTCCGGGACTGGATGTAGCGGCTGCGAAGATTTATGCACCGGAAAAGAAAATGTATCTTGAGACGCTTCACACGTATCTTATTGCAATTCCGGGAACGAAGGAGAAAATAGAAAAGTTCACCAGAGAAAAGGATACACAGAATTATATTATTACGGTTCATGGGCTGAAAAGCGCATCCAAGCTAGTTGGGGCAATGGAGATTTCTGAAATGGCAAGGCAGTTAGAAGAGACTGCAAGCAATGGAAACTGCGAGGAAGCATGGGAAAAAACTCCGCACCTGCTAGAATTATACAAAAAATGTGAGGAGGATATTCAGAAGTATTTCTCTGGAACGGAAGCGGAAATAGCGATTGTCTTATCGGAGGAAGAAATGAGAGTACTTCTTTCGGGGCTAAAGAATTCGGCAGAGGAGTTTGACATGGAGGCATTCTTAGAGTGGGAAAAACGCATGGAGCATGTACAGGTGGAAGAGGCTTATCAGGAAAAGTGGCGTGAAATTTTGACGGCTGTACAGAATGTGGCTTTTACTGATGTAATAGAAAAAATAGAACAACTATAAAAACAGATGCCTTTTCTTTCGGTGTTGCATACACTGAAAGAAAAGGTATTTTTATGGATCGGGTAAAGAAATACATTCATACGGATTACGCATATAAATATGGACTTAGTGGAAAAAATGTAACTGTGGCGATTATGGACACGGGAATTGTAGCTCATCCTGATTTTGACGGCAGAATTGTCTGCTTTAAGGATTTTTGTAATGGGAAAACACAGATGTATGATGACAATGGTCATGGCACGCATATAGCAGGAATCATTGCGGGAACCGGAAAAATGTCGGAGAAAGAGTGGGGAATCCGTAAGTACAGCGGAATTGCGCCAAAAGCAAATATCATTATGCTAAAAGTGTTAGATGAAAAGGGAAACGGAAATACAGGGAAGGTATTAGAAGCAATTGACTGGGTTAGGAGAGAAAAAAATCATTATCATATCCGGCTTTTAAATATTTCTGTAGGAATGCTGCCAGAGGCAGGGAAAGAGGAACAGACAAAACTGCTTGAAGCGGTAGACAGACTTTGGGACGAGGGAATCATGGTTGTGGCTGCAGCCGGAAATAATGGGCCGAAGGAAAATTCTGTCACCATACCGGGAATTTCACGGAAAATACTGACCATAGGAAGCTGTGATGATGAAAACTATGAGGGTGGAGGTAAAAATCTGATGAGAGGTTACAGCGGAAAAGGGCCGACAGAATGCTGTATCGTAAAGCCTGAAATTTTAGCTCCGGGTACAAACATTAAAAGCTGCAGCCGGGACGGAATGGGGTATCAGATAAAAAGCGGAACATCAATGGCGGCACCGGTAGTAACAGGTTCATTAGCACTTGCTTTTGAGCGGTTTCCTGGTTTTTTACCGGGGGAGATGAAGTTAAGACTCTATGAAAGGGCTTATCCGAGAGGAACGCAAATCGGGAAAAAATGCTGGGGAATCATTCATGTAGATAACTTAATGCAGTGTTGAAAGGTAAAATTTTTTCGCAATAAATGTGCTTATTTACTGCGGATTTGAAGCAGATAGAGTAAAATAAAGAAAAAACTTTGTCGCAAAGGAGTCCGTATGAGCAGAGAACGTGAAAGAATTGCTAAAAGAATAGAAAAGAACCCAGTTGTAGAGTGCAATAAGATTCAGCAGAAATTTTATCCGGAGCTGTTTTCAAAGTTTGGGCAGGTA
>JAQXGQ010000146.1 GCA_029006795.1 Clostridiales bacterium
TATTCGGTTATGATATTAATGAGAGGTATATTGCCAAAATAGCAGGTCTTTTTGGCATGGACTTTTCTATTCCGCGCCGTGTAGGAATTATTGTGGTGGACAGGGTATATGGGGATAATTTGGAAAATGACGAGCACACCTACAATTATTACATGAGCTGCATGACAAAATAGTGGTGGCAGCCGGTATTGGCAGCAGACCGATATTAAATTCTGTAGGTATTGATATCCCTATGAATCCTAAGATTGCGGATACGATTGTCACGGAGGCACAGGCACTAATGTTCTGGCAGATGTTAGGAACAGCGGCAGCCGATTTTTACGGACACCAGACAGAACATGGCTCCTTTGTATTTGGTGGTGGTTCCGGTCACGAGACTTATGCAAAACACCCGGAACAGATGTACAGCACCAGTATCACTGCTTCTTATATCTGTAGAGCTATCGGCGGCTACTTCCCGGCATTAAATGATACAAAAATCGTGCGTACCTGGGCAGGCTGTCACGATATCTGTTCCGATGGAGTGCCGGTGATTGACAGAATTGATGAATTAGAGGGCTTAGTAGTAGGCTGTGGCTTTTCAGGACATGGTTTCGGTATTGCCCCGTCGGCGGCATTGGTACTCTCCGAGCTTGCTATGGGTAAAAAAGCCTCTATCGATATTTCAGGTTTGAGGTATAATAGATTTGTAGCAAAAGCATAATAAGAAAAGAGGGAAATCAGATGAAGAAATTAGTTTTTACAAAGGAAGCCTTTGTGACAGGCGAACATGCCTTAGACTATTTAAAGGAAATCAAAGCCGGATGCGCCGTAATTGTAACGGGTGGCAGCTCCATGTTCCGCACCGGTGTCATTGACAGGGTAAAGGGACTGTTAGAAGAAGGGGGAGCAGAAGTATCTGTTTATTCCGGAATCAGCAAAAATCCTACAGTGGCACAGGTGGAGGAAGGATTAAAGCTCCTGAGAGAGAAAAAGCCGGATACCGTGGTTGCCGTTGGCGGCGGTTCCCCTTTGGATGCGGCAAAGGTTATGACTTTGTTTTATGATTTCCCAGAGCTTAATTTCAAAAATGTTTTAAAAGCGGAAATCAGCGGATTAAAATTAAAGACAAAATTTGTGGCAATTCCGTCTACTTCAGGAACCGCTTCCGAAGTAACTCATGTGGGTGTTATCACTTATGAGGAAGAAGAGTACAAGTTTGCCATCCGCTCTGAAGCTATCCGCCCTGATGTGGCGATTCTTGACCCGGAACTTCCGTCTACTCTGCCGGCTCAAATTGCGGCAGAGACAGGGATGGATGCTCTGACCCATGCCCTGGAAGCATATATCAATAAAACAGGAAATGATTTTACCTATGCACTGGCAAAGGAAGCGGCAGAGGGAATGTTAGAGTGGCTTCCGGTTTCGGTAAAAACAGGCAGTAAAGAAAGCCGGGAGAAAATGCACAATTTTTCCTGCATGGCGGGAATGGCATTTTCAAACAGCGGTCTTGGCATTGTGCATGGGGTTTCCCATGCCTTTGGCGGAAAATACAATTTGGCACATGGGCTTGCAAATGCCATTATTTTGCCGTATTCTATGGATTATAACAAAAAAGATGAAGAGGTACGGGAAAAATATGAGAAGTTATCCCGTATTTTAGGATGTGACGTTATCGAAAAAGTAAAGGCATTACAGAAGGAATTAGGCATTGCCTCCTGTATGAAGGAGGCTGGTATTACAGAGGAAGACTACCGGGCAGATTTTGACTTTTTACTGGAAAATTCCATGAAGGGCTCTACTGCTGCCAATCCAATTCCTGTATCCATTGAGGATATGAAAAAATTCTTAGACTGCATTTACTATGGCAAAAAAGTAGAATTTTAGAAAACGGAAGGCTTTTTATATGTTATTACTGCAACAGATGATGGCATTGTTTTTGATGATGCTTATCGGATATTTATGTGCAAAAATCGGGGCGCTTGATAAGGCTGCCTTCAAAAAAGTATCATGGCTGGTAGTCAATGTGGGAAACCCGGCCATGATTTTGGCGTCCGGGATGGATAATGAGAATCCGGTGGAAATGACAAAAATTTTTCTGGTGGTGGGAATCTCCTTAGTGATTTATGCCGCTTTGCTTCTCATTGCCGTATTTCTGCCAAAGATAATCGGAGTAGAAAAAGAAAATTATGGCGTTTATCGTGTTATGCTTATTTTTTCCAATATCGGATTTATGGGATTCCCGTTATTGTCGGCACTTTATGGCGGTGAATCATTATTATATGCGGCAATGTTTTTCTTTCCGTTTAACATTTTAATATATACCTATGGTATCTGTGCCATGAAAAAAGAAAATGCCCAAGGGGAAGCATTTCAGTGGAAAAACGTGTTGAATGTAGGCGTGATTGCCAGCGTGATTGCGCTAATTATTTATTTTGGAAAGCTTCCCATGCCTGATTTTATCCGCACTACGGCGGAGAGTATGAGCAATATTACAGCACCTTTAAGTATGATGGTGATCGGTTCCTCTTTCCTGGAATTTAAGTTAAAGGACTTGTTTACAGACGTGAAACTCATAATTTTTTCTGCTGTAAAGCTTTTGCTTTTGCCTATTGCGGGGACATGGCTGATTATGCAGCTTGTGTCAGACCCGATGATATGCGGCGTTTGTATGGTGATGTTAGCAACTCCAGTGGCAAGTATGACAGCCATGTTAGCGCAGCAGTATGATGGTGATTATGCACTGGCATCAAAAGGAGTGGCGCTGACCACGATTTTGTCTGTGGTGACGATGCCGGTGGTGTCGGCGGTACTTAGGCTGTAAAAGGAATTTTGGATTGCCTTCGGGCAACCCTTTTTGAAATTGATTTTTTCTAAAAAAGAACTCCTGTCCATTATCTAAAATGAACAGGAGCTCTTTTTATTTTTGTAAATGGCATCTGTGCCATAAAGTATGTAAAACAACAAATCCTTAGAAATCTTTTAAGTTTGCAGCTCTTCTCTCTAAGAATGCGCTCATACCTTCTTTTTTGTCATCAGTAGAGCAGGTAACTCCGAAGAGGTTAGCCTCCATCTCAACGGCATTCTTGATGTCCATGTCGTAACCATTGTTGATAGCTGCTTTTGCAACAGAAACAGCGTAGCTTCCTTTGGAGATAATCTTAGCTGCCATAGCTTTTGCGGTAGCCATTAATTCTTCTGGAGCAACTACTTTATTTACAAGACCGATGCGGTAAGCTTCAGCTGCATCGATGGAATCGCAGGTGAAAATCATCTCTTTTGCACGTCCCATACCGATTAAGCGGGCAAGTCTCTGGGTTCCACCGAAACCAGGAATGATGCCAAGACCTGTCTCAGGCTGTGCAAAAGTAGCATTGTCGGAAGCGATACGGATATCACATGCCATAGAAATCTCACATCCACCGCCAAGTGCGAAGCCGTTAACTGCAGCAATTGTAACCTGACGCATATTCTGTAATTTGAAGAATGGAACGGATGCTTTCATACCGAATTCTCTTGCTTCTGCAGCGGTAAAGTTTACCATCTCAGCAATATCAGCACCTGCCACGAAAGATTTAAATTCGTTGCCCTTCTTGTCAGGACCGCCGGTTAAGATAACAACCTTAACGTCGTCTCTTGCTTCGATTTCTGTTAAAGCTACGTTTAACTCGTCTAAAGTCTCGCTGTTTAATGCGTTTAATGCTGCCGGTCTTGAAATAGTAAGAACTGCGATTTCGTCAGCAACTTCCAGTTTTAAATTGTTAAAATCACTCATCGTTTGAAACCCTCCTGAAGTATTTTGGTGGAATAGAAAGCAACGGTTTTATATGCTTTCTATTGCTTGATAAAAAATTAACAATATGTTATATTTAGAGTACTGCTTTTGCGGGAATTTGTCAATAGATATTATGCAAAATCAGCATTGTTTTACCACAGAATTTTCGATACAATTTAGAAAAAATAGGTTTGCATTTGGAATAGGAGAATGTTATGAAAAAAACGATTTTACAAAAGCTGTGTTTCATAGGTCTGGTGATAGGAATGTGTCTGGGATTTGCGAGGCAGGAAAACTTATATGCGAAAGAAGTTAGGTTAGAGGGAGCAGAAAAGCAATCTAGCATAACAGGGGAATACTCGCAGAACGATATTAAGTATGTTTATGACGGAGGACAGAATGTCTATTATGTAAGTTCTGCGCCGGAGGTACAGAATGCAAAGATATTGTCTCAGGTGAATGGCATTCCTGTCACCTATATTGCGGATTGGGCTTTTGCGGGAAATGATGCACTTGTATCTGTTAAAATTCCAAGTACCATAACGAAGATAGGGGACGGTGCATTTGATAATTGTAGAAAGTTAGAAGAATTAGAGATACCGGATAGTGTAAAGGAAATTGGTTATAGTGCTTTTACAAGTTGTGTTGGAATCAAAAAGATGACATTGCCGGGCAGTATTGAAAAGATAGGGGAAAGTGCATTTTATGATGTGAAGGTATCGTTAAAGGAATTGACTGTGGCCTCTACAGAGGTGAACTGGGAAGCATTGAAGGTTTTGCATAATTTTGAAACAGTTCCTCTTAGATTAGAAAAGGTTACTGTCACAAAGGGAGATGCCTATATCGGCAAGGAAGCATTCGGTACTTACTATTTAGAAGATGATAGAGATAATTTTATTGATAGTTCCACTTTAAAAAGCGTCAACATTGAAGAAGGGGTAAAAGGAATTGATGATGGAGCTTTTGCGTGCTGTACCGGATTAAAGGAAATAAAGCTGCCTTCCACCATTACCTATATTGGAAAGAATGCGTTTTTCCGCTGTAGTGGGTTGACACAGATAGAATTGCCGGAAGCACTCACAGCGTTAGGGGAGGGAGCTTTTAGACAATGTACAAATTTAAATGGAACCATTGTACTGCCAAAGGGCATCTGTTCCATTCCCAACAGAGCATTCTTTTACTGTAAGAAAATTACCGGGGTGAAAACAGAGGGAAGTATCACTAGCATAGGAGAGCAAGCTTTTGAGCACTGTACAAAATTAAGCACGATTCCTTCTCTGAATAATGTAAAAAAGATTAGGACATCAGCCTTTGCGGAATGCAGCAGTATAAGCGGAAAACTGAATTTACCGGAGGGCATCAGCGTAATAGAGGAGCGGGCATTTTATCAATGCAGCGGCATAAAAGAAATAGTTTTTCCTAAGAGCCTTAGGGTAATAGAGCCGGAAGCCTTTATGGGTTGTACCGGAATAAAAGAAGTTATATTATCCGAGGGCGTTACGTCAATCTGGGATTCTGCGTTTGAGGGATGTATCGGAATAAAGTCCGTTTCCATTCCGTCTACAGTAAGCGGTTTAGGAGAGGGAACATTTAAAGGTTGTAAACGGTTAGAGGGGATTGTAGTACCTAAAAAAGTAAAAGAGATTCCGGACGAGTGTTTTAGAGACTGTACTTCCTTAAAAAATCTTTCTCTCCCAACAGAACTTGATTTAGTGGGAAAACAGGCATTTTATAATTGCAAAAATCTGACAATGGTTGTTTTAGGCGTCGAGGATGTTATTGGATACGAGGCATTTGGAAAATGCGATAAGATAAAAAAGGTGTACTGGTTAGGAAAAAATACTGATATTTCCTATGACTCAGCCGTGTTTTCC
>JAQXGQ010000147.1 GCA_029006795.1 Clostridiales bacterium
TCCATTCCTTTCTGCTGTTTCATGACGAAATTTATTTATAAACAGACAATTTCTGTTAGTATAGCATACTCTCCTGCTCTATGGTACTTCCTGTTTGTAAAATACATGCTTTTAATTCCTGCAGTTCTTCCGGCACATCCATCTTTCGGACTTTCTCTAAGTATTTTTCTTCCTGCGATTCCGCTCTGTCTTTATATTGATAGAATGTCTCTGCATCCATATATAATGGTTTTAGCTTGGGAAATATATGCTTTTTGATATAAGTATAAATCCGCATTCCACCGTAATCTAAGTCACTGCTATGATAGTATTCCGCATTCGTTCCCACAAGAATTTCCCGTAATTTCCCTAAAAACATCCGTTCCTTCGGAGAAAAGAATCCATGTGAAAAAATATAGATAGTCCCTTCTTCGTAGGCGGCTGCCATGAAATTTGCCTTGTTTTCTATAGTGACTACTTTTTCTATATTCTGCCCCGGCAAGAGTTTTGCATTTTTTAAGACATCTGCATTTAAAACAGTTCCATATCTCCAGACAGATGTGTCAATCACTTGTCCATCTAAGTCTAATTTCAAATCCCCTTTGACGGAAAGTTCCTGATGATAAGTTTCAATTCCAAGTTCTGATAAAACCTCATCATCCGTCATAACTTCCTTCTCTTCATCCACCAGCTCATTCCATTTTCTTGCATCGGCAATCACGCGGCTTTGGATTGCATTTTCAAATACTTTAGAACCGGATAAAAAACGCTTGCTAAAAATACGTCTGTACATAGGACTTTCTATCTCATTTAATCCAATGAGTGTTTTAAAATAGATTTCCTTTTTCTCTATACAGATTTGAGGAAGTTTTTCTCTTTCTAACTCTTGCTCTAAGGCTTCGATGCAGTTTAAGAGCCATGGCTTCCATGCGGTTTGGCTGGCTTTTAAATTTGCAATCTCTTTCTGCAGCTGATGAATAGGTTTGTAATGTAAAATATACTTAGGGATACGTCCGTCACGCTCGTAAAAAGTACGGATATTCTGCAAATTGTATTCAATTTTCTCTAACTCACTTCCCCTTACATACCAGCCGCTAATCCCCCTTCCGTTTCCGTCCTGCAACAAATGTTCTTCCTGTAGCTCTAAGACCTGACGATTTAAATTGTTTTTTCCGATTTCATCATAGAGTTCCTGGGATATCTGAATTGTACGATTTCCCGTGATATTTTCATCCGGGTAGGTACGCCAATCTTTATTACCGCTCTCGTAATCGTCAAGGATTACCTGTATGATATTAGTTCGTTTTTTATTTTGCTGCTGTTTTCCCATCTAACCATCCCCACAAATATTTCATTACTTCCCCTTACCGGCATTTCAAAATATATATCATATCAATATCAACCTTTCGATGCGTTATTTTTGCTGATTTGTAGTCCATAGTTTCTCTTCTCCTTTTGTTAAATTTCCCCACCCTACAAATCCAAATCTTTCCTAAAATATTATTTTACGCAATATACTTTCTAAAAATCCTAAAATCCGCCCTCATTATATGCCCTTGCAATTACA
The DNA here is from genome assembly GCA_029006795.1 of Clostridiales bacterium. Classification (GTDB taxonomy): domain Bacteria; phylum Bacillota; class Clostridia; order Lachnospirales; family Lachnospiraceae; genus Roseburia. Next base: position 1,547 of record JAQXGQ010000147.1, read on the forward strand.
TAAGAAGGTTCATAATATGCCCCACAGTTATAATCATCAATTTTTTCACATATTTCATCATTATAGACACGGATTAAACCATCAATATAATTTTCTTGTGGTTGAAGCGTATCTACAACCAGTCGCATATAAACCTTCCCCATCTGCGTCTCTGTGGGAATGTGTTCAACTAGTTCTGTATCTACCATAGATATATCAAAATTTCCTTTTTCTAACTGATATTCTTCTATCCATTCATGTTCAATTTTAAGCGGATTTTCACAATGTAATACATTGGCAAGACTAATCAGCCGAAGCCATTCCTGTTTTGAAATCTTATTTACTACATAACGATTTCTTTGACAAATCTTTCTTGCCACTCTCTCAATCATATAACATAGAAAATATAAATCGTTTTGTGTCACTGTTTCATCTTCAAAAAAAATATTTGTCATAAGGCATAGCTCCTTTCAAATTTTAAAGACGCAAGTGATTTTTCCGTACAAAATACAATCTGATGTGTAGGATATTTAAATTTTACCAAAGCCCAAAATGCTTCTCTTGATATTTCCCCTCTCACAAAGTCCTCAATATAATCCCAGATGGTATCATCCGCCATCGGTCCTTCGACAATGTCAAAATTATGTTCTATCCCTCTCCTACAATTTACCACAAAATCAAGCCATTCTTCTGTCATTTGCGTAAATTCACATATTTTCAAATTTTCCTCTTTTTCATATCCATATACATTTACTACATGACCTTTTCTTTTTGTCAAAGCCCACCGAACTGCTTGTTTTTCCAGATTTGTGCAATAAAAACCGTACCCAAAATCTTTATAGTAGCCGTTGGTCAATACTTTAGGTTCTTGGACAATTACATTACTACCATGATACAATGTCATTTTTACATTCCCCCTATTAAAAGTTATTGATTATTTCTTGCATTCCATCAAAATAACTGTTTTCGGTGCGTATAATGTCTATCGACATTATACCACTTCAATATGTAATCGGTGTCCGAAAGAAATAACTCAGCACGCAGTCCACTAAAAACAAAAATAAAATCACCCCACACGTTATCCTAGACACCTTCGCCGGTATTCTCTGATACATCTTCCCGGCAAGCGGCTCTAGCAGATAATGAAATACCAGTACCTTTTCTCTTAAGTATCTACTCCTCCATCACCAGCTGTGAAAAATCTCTTTTTTCAAACTCCTGAATCGAAATACTCTTCTTATTTGGATTGGCATAAACAAAGGTTTTATCTACATTTTCAATATAATTCTGTATCTTATCATTGGTAGCACTGATAATCGCCTGAAAGCCCAGACTTCGAATCAGATCGATACAGCTTGCCACCTTCTCCGCATCCATTTTAGAAAATGCCTCATCAAGCACCACCAGACGAATGGTAGGCCGTCTTGTGAGACGGGAAGAAAGGTTAATGTGATATGCCTGTGCAAAACTTGCCAACAAGGCAATATAAAGCGGGTTTTGCCCCTCGCCGCCGGAATTTTTCTTAATCATCTTGCTAAGCCCGATGACAAGTCTTTCATCTCCCTCTACAATCTGCTCCATCTCAAAGGAAAGATATGTCCGATAATCCGCATATTTTTCCATATTCCGCTTTGCATCCTCTAGTTCTACCGGAGTAGCATTTTCCGGCGGGATAAAAATATGGATTAAATCACTCATGAGTGTACCGTATTTATTTTCATGCTCCATCGTAAACAGATTCATCTGATGTTCCATAGATGCCGCTAAGGTAGAAGGGTCAATGTCTAACTCTTCATCCATAAACATATCATAAAATTCACCATCCCGTCCCTTATTTCTGGTAATGCGGAACTGATAGCGGTCTTTTCCAAAGTTAAGGTTCCTTATCACACGGTTCAATTCGTCCCTGCGGACATAGGCTTCCTTTATGGCACTTCGGATTTTGTAAATAAAATCTTCTTTGAAATGCTCTACGGCAGATTTTGCCTGTTCATTTGCCTTTTTACGGAAATCCTCTAGTTCCTCGCACTGCAGTTCTTCTAGCAACTTGTCATAATCATCGTTGTGCTCTGTACTGGCAGAGAAATCTCGTTTCGGGTGATTTCTTAGATATTCGGAGCGCAAATCCACAAGACCATTCTTCTGCTGCTCACATTTTTTCTCCGCCTCTCCAATCTCGCTCATTGTCTCTGCAATTAATTTCTCGTATCTTGGATTTTTATAATTTCCCATATAGGCTGTAAAAGCCTCTTCATTTTCAAAAGAGCCCCGAAGTTCTCTTTGCATAGAAAGAAGCTGCTCATTTTTCTCTAAGAAGCTGTCGTTATCCTTTTGAATCGCATCCTCTTTTTTCCAGATTTGGCGTTTTATATCATCAATTTTTTCTTCCAGTACTTTCTGTTTTTCATGGACTGCTTCCCGCTCTTTTTTTAATGTTTCCACCACGCCGGAGCCGATTTCATCCATCTTCTTTTGAATTTTCTTTTTCTGCTTCTCTTTCTCCTGTTTCTCGGAAATATCCGTAAACAAGTTCTGGTATTCTTCCACCGTATCCTTTAAAAATTCTAACGCAAGTATCTTTTTTGCTTCCTCTTCTGAAGAAACATACGCTTCCCGCTCTGCATTTAATTTTTCTAACCGAGCTGCTAACTCCTTCTGACGCTGTCTTTTACTCTTTTCACCGATATATGCCCGTTTCGTGTAATTATCCGGGTTTAGCCGCCGCAACTGGAAATTCTGATAAAGCAGGCAGTCGGCAGTGACACCAATTTTGCACTGGCGCAATTCTTCTACCGAATCGCACTTCATGACATTTCCAAGCAAAAAGTTAACAAAAGCCTTCACATAATCTTCCGTTGCAGTGATTTCTTCTGCTAAAGCACCCTCTCTGCTTCTCTGTTCCTGTTCCATCAGACGCTCTGTGTCCACTAAGGAAACCTGCCAGTATTTCT
>JAQXGQ010000148.1 GCA_029006795.1 Clostridiales bacterium
GGGTGTGAACAGTAACATTATGGCATATTTAGAAAAACATGGCAAGTAGGTTGCCTATTTTTTAGAAGTGTGAGATAATTATACTGCGAAAAAAGTTTTTCGCAAGAGGTAAAAAAATGCAGACAAAATTAGTAAAAATAGATTGTAAAAATATTAAGAAGGATGAACTGAAAGAAGCCGCAGAAATTATCCGCGAAGGAGGACTTGTGGCATTTCCTACTGAAACTGTGTATGGACTTGGAGCGGATGCGCTGAGTCGGGAAGCAGCAAAGAAGATATATGAGGCGAAAGGCAGACCGTCGGACAATCCGCTGATAGTCCACATCTGTGATTTCAAAGAGTTAGTTTCCATTGCAAGGGAAGTTCCGGCTGAGGCAGAACAGTTAGCAAAGGCATTTTGGCCGGGGCCATTGACCATGATTGTATGGAAAAATGACAGGGTTCCTTATACCACCACTGGAGGCATGGATACAGTGGCAATCCGAATGCCGAATCATCCGGTGGCATTAGCGTTAATCAGGGAGAGCGGCTGTTTGATTGCTGCGCCTAGTGCGAATACTTCTGGTAAACCAAGTCCGACGGAGGCATCTCATGTGGCGTTAGACATGGATGGGAAAATACCTATGATACTCGATGGCGGAGCTGTGGGTATTGGTATTGAGTCTACGATAGTGGATTTGACGGAAGATGTCCCCATGATTTTGCGTCCCGGTTACATTACAAAAGGGATGTTAGAAGAAGTATTGGGAAAAGAAGTAAAGGTAGACCCGGGAATTATTGCGGATGCTTCTGATAAGAAGCCTAAGGCACCGGGGATGAAATACAAGCATTATGCACCGAAAGCGGATTTGGTACTGGTGGAGGGGGAAGAAGTCGCCGTTATCCAAAAGATAAACGCACTTGTTTTAGAAAAACAGAAAAAAGGTGAGAAAGTAGGTGTCATCGCTACGGATGAGACAAAGAACCGTTATCAAGCCGACTATGTGGTAAGCATAGGAGCAAGAACGGACGAGGATGCCATAGCGAGACATCTTTACAAGATATTGAGGGAGTTTGATGCGTGGGAAGTGGATGCCATATATTCTGAAAGTTTTGCCACACCGCGGATTGGACAGGCAATTATGAACCGCCTGATGAAAGCAGCGGGACATCAGGTTTTAACCACGGAACAGGAGAGGGATTGATTATACATGAAGCAATATGATAGAGTGCTATTTGTCGCAGAGAGCGGTACCTGCAGGGCGCCGATGGCTGTGGGAATTTTAAAGGAACAGATATTAAAGCATCCGGTGGAAGTAGAAGCAAGGGGCATGGTAGTTTTATTTCCCGAGCCTTTAAATCAAAAAGCCGAAGCAGTGATGATTAGTAATGGTATTACTATGGAAGACTATATGTCAAAGCAGCTGACAGAGGAGGATTTTACAGAGAATACATTAGTGCTTGTGATGGAGCAGAACCAGAGAGAAAAGGTGCTGGAAAAGTATGAAAATGCCAACCCGGAGAATGTTCATGTGCTGACGGAACTTGTTGGCGATGAACTTGAAATTCTTGACCCCTATGGAGGAACGTTGCAATCCTATGGTTTGTGTTACGAGACCATGAGGAAGACGATAAAAAAACTTGCAGCACTTTTAAATGAGGCAGAGACAGAGTAGAGAAAGCAAGGGAGGAAACGATGGGAAAAATTGTAGTGATGGATCATCCGCTGATTCAGCATAAAATCGGAATTATCAGACGGGAAGAAACTGGTTCAAAGGATTTCAGAACCTTAGTCAGCGAGATTGCAATGCTGATGTGCTATGAGGCAACCAGAGATTTGAAACTGGCAGATGTAGAGATAACTACACCTATCTGTAAAACTACCGTAAAAGAATTAAAAGGAAAGAAGTTAGCGGTAGTTCCGATTTTGAGGGCAGGACTTGGCATGGTGGATGGGATGCTTGCCATGATACCTGCAGCGAAAGTGGGGCATATCGGATTGTACCGTGATCCGGAGAGCTTAGAGCCTGTGGAATATTACTGTAAGTTACCTGAGGATTGTGCTAACCGGGAAGTGTTTGTAGTGGATCCGATGCTTGCTACAGGAGGCTCTTCTGCAGCAGCAATTCAGATGTTAAAGGATAAAGGCGTAAAAAATATTCGCCTGATGTGTATTATTGCTGCTCCGGAGGGTGTTAAAAAAATGCAGGAAGCACATCCGGATGTGGATGTTTATATAGGCGCATTAGACGATCATCTCAACGAACACGGTTATATTGTTCCGGGGTTAGGAGATGCCGGAGACCGTATTTTTGGAACAAAATAGTTACACAGAAAGGCAGGAATACTGACATGAGCGGAAAGAGAGAAGATTATATCAGCTGGGATGAATACTTCATGGGAGTTGCGACATTATCGGCGATGCGCTCGAAAGATCCGAATACGCAGGTGGGGGCATGTATCGTGAGTCCTGACCATAAGATACTTTCTATGGGCTATAATGGTTTCCCTACCGGTTGTTCTGATGATGAATTTCCCTGGGAGAGAGAGGGAGAGCCTTTAGTGAATAAATATTTTTACACTACGCACAGCGAACTCAATGCGATTTTAAATTATCGGGGAGGAAGTTTAGAAGGTGCCACCATGTATGTGACACTATTTCCTTGCAATGAGTGTGCGAAGGCAATTATTCAATCCGGTATCCGCAGACTGGTGTATGACAGTGACAAATATGACGGAACTCCTGCGGTGATTGCGTCGAAAAAAATGCTGCGTGCTGCTGGGGTGGTTCTGCAGCAGTATGAGCATACACAGCGAAAAATTGAAATAACACTTTAGAATAAGAAGGAAAGAGGTACCAAAGTACTTCTTTCCTTTTTGCTCCTCTTATAAAGATGGAATTATTTGGAAAAAATATACAATTTGCACAAAATGTAGCCATAAATTCAAAAAAGGGAAACATTGTATATATATAAATTGATTATTACGTGGACAAAAATAGGAAAAATGTTATAATAATAGATAGGGTGCTTTCTATTATGGGAATAATGATAAAAAAGTGTCGAAAGAGGTATAAGGAATGGGAAAAAACCGAAAAGTTTTCCAGTGTTTGACTCTGATTTTACAATTTGGGCTTAATATGATAGTACCGATTTTGTTGTGTACCATGCTCGGAGTCTGGCTGGGAAATAAATATGATATTCCTATAATTACCGTTCCCTTGTTTATTGTGGGAGCACTTGCCGGTTTTACAAACATTTTTAAAATGGCAAAAAAAATTTACGGACAGGACAGTGACAGAAACAATGTTAAGAAGGCTAAATGACGCATTGCCGGGACTCGTTCTGGGAATTATTTTGTATGGAGTTGTAATAGAATTGACAGGGGTATGGTTTGTAGAGGATAAGCTGCGCTATACCACCGGATTACTCATAGGAATCGCTCTTGCCTGCGGAATGGCAGTCAATATTGCCGTGGTGCTGCAGGATGCCGTAGATATCTACGGAGAGGCTCATGCTAAGGCAAAAATCATAGCAAAATCCGTTTTGCGCTATATCATAGTGGTAGTTGTTTTCTTTGTTATGATGAAATGGAATTTAGGTAATCTTTTTACCGCATTTATCGGTGTGTTAGGTTTGAAAGTATCTGCATACTTACAGCCTTTCATTCATAAAGCAATATCAAAACTACAAGGAAGAGGTGATGTGTCTTCGGACAGTGAAAATAGTCACTCTACTTGAAGGAGGTGAAATTGTGAATAACGCAATTTTGATGGAGTCTGGTGCGGATAACATTGACTTTATGATACATGGGATATTTTCCTATGAACTCTTTGGTCAGACGCTCTGGATTACGACATCACACGTGTGCATTCTCATTGTAATGCTGGTACTTGTTGCATTTGCATTTGCAGCAAACCGCAAGATGAAGCACGCAACAGAAGTTCCTGACGGTTTTCAGAATGTAGTAGAACTCATTGTCGAGAAGCTCGACGGAGTAGTTATGGGAACCATGGGAAAAGTTGCCGGACCGAAGTTTGTCAACTATATCAGTACAATCTTCATATTTATTCTTATGAGTAATATTTCCGGCTTGTTTGGTTTAAGACCGCCAACCGCCGACTACGGCACAACATTAGCACTAGGTCTTATTACATTCTTCTTAATCCATATCACGCAGTTTAAGAACATACCGCTGAAACAGATTTGGAAGGATATGTGTTCACCATTACCACCGTGGCTGCCAATCTGGTTCCCGATTAACGTAATCAGTGAGATAGCAGTTCCGATTTCCCTTTCACTACGTTTGTTTGCAAATGTATTGTCAGGAACGGTTATGATGGCATTAGTTTACGGACTGCTCAGCAAGATAGCAATTATCTGGCCGGCAGCACTCCACGCATACTTTGATTTGTTCTCAGGAGCAATTCAAACCTATGTTTTCTGTATGCTGACTATGACATATATTAGTCATAACTATGAAGCAGAATAAAAGAAAAAAATGCCGCAGAAGGTCGGCAAAATTTAGGAGGATTTATCTATGAATATTACAGGACACGATTTAATTATGGCATGTTCAGCAATCGGTGCAGGTTTAGCAGTTATCGCTGGTATCGGACCTGGTATTGGACAGGGTATTGCAGCTGGTCATGGTGCATCTGCAGTAGGACGCAATCCGGGAGCAAAAGGTGACATCATGTCTACCATGTTACTTGGTCAGGCGGTAGCAGAGACCACCGGTCTTTATGGTTTGTTAATTGCAATGCTTTTACTTTTCGTACAGCCTCTGGGCTAAAATCGTTTCAAGCGGAGCTTGAAACTTTAGAAGAATGCAAAAACAGCATTCTTCCCCACGCATGAAATGTGGCAGAGTCTGAGATATAATATCGAAGGAGATATAAATAAAAACGGAAAGGAGGCCAAACCTTGGAGGAAATGACAAGACTGTTTAATCTGGATGCCCAGCTGTTCCAGGATACCATACTGTTAGCCATTGCCGTATTTTTCTTATTCATGGCACTTTCCTACCTGCTTTTTAATCCGGTTCGTACCATGTTGAAAAACAGACAGGAAGGCATAGCAAATGACATTAAAGCTGCCGAAGATGATAAGAAAGATGCAGCTGCATTAAAGGCAGAGTATGAAGCGAAGCTGAAAGATATTGATAAAGAAGCAGAACAGATTTTAAGCGAAGCCCGCAAAAAAGCGCAGATGAACGCATCCCGCATTGAGGGCGAAGCCAAGGAAGAGGCTGCTCGTATCATCCAAACAGCAAACGAGGAAGCAGAGCTTTCGAAGAAACGTGCTATGGATGAGGTAAAACAGGAGATGATAACTGTTGCATCCATGATGGCAGCAAAAGTTGTTGCGGCTAACATCGACGCAACGGTACAGGATGCGCTGGTGGAAGAGACATTGAAAGAAATGGGTGATTCGACATGGCAAAGCTAGTATCAAAAACATACGGTGACGCATTGTTTGAAGTTGCCTTAGAGCAGAATAAGCTCGATGAATACTGGGAGGAAGCAGTAGCAGTAAAAACGGCTATGGATGAAAACCCGGATCTCTTCAAATTAATGACTCATCCGAAAATCGTAAAAGAAGAAAAAATTAAAATAATCGAAGACATATTTGCAGGAAAAGTTTCGTCAGAGATGGTGGGACTGCTTCGGATGATTGTGGATAAAGGCCATTTTGAGGAAGCAGATGCAGTGCTCTTATACTTTATTGACAGCGTAAAAGAGTACAAAAATATCGGAACCGCTTATGTCACTAGTGCTATGGAGTTGTCCGAGGCACAGAAGGCAGCAGTGGAAAAACGATTGTTAGAGACTACCAGATATGTGAAATTTGAAATGCACTATGCAGTGGACTCTGAACTGATAGGCGGAATGGTAATCCGCATTGGTGACAGAGTTGTGGACTCCAGTGTCAAAACCAAGCTTTATGATTTGACACGTGAGTTGTCAAAAATACAGTTGAAAGCAGGTGAATGCGCTTCATGAATTTAAAACCAGAAGAAATAAGTTCCGTAATAAAAGAACAGATTAAACGATATGCAGCGCAGTTAGAAGTAGCTGACGTTGGTACTGTTATTCAGGTAGCAGATGGTATTGCACGTATTCACGGTCTTGATAACGCTATGCAGGGCGAGCTTTTAGAGTTCCCGGGCGAAGTATACGGAATGGTATTAAACCTTGAGGAAGATAATGTTGGTGCCGTATTATTAGGCTCCCAGAAAAACATTAACGAGGGTGATACCGTAAAAACTACCGGACGTGTAGTTGAGGTTCCGGTCGGGGATGCTATGTTAGGCCGTGTTGTCAATGCGTTAGGACAGCCGATTGATGGCAAAGGGCCAATCCAGACCGATAAATATCGTCAGATTGAACGTGTGGCATCCGGTGTTATCTCCAGAAAATCTGTAGATACGCCGTTACAGACAGGTATTAAGGCAATCGACTCCATGGTTCCAATCGGACGTGGACAGCGTGAGTTAATCATCGGTGACAGACAGACCGGTAAGACTGCGATTGCCATTGACACCATCATTAACCAGAAGGGTCAGAATGTAAAATGTATTTACGTGGCAATCGGTCAGAAAGCATCTACCGTTGCATCTATCGTAAAGACATTAGAAGAGTTTGGTGCTATGTCTTATACCACTGTTGTTGCATCAACAGCAAGTGAGCTTGCACCGTTACAGTATATTGCACCATATGCCGGATGTGCGATTGGTGAGGAATGGATGGAGAATGGACAGGACGTTCTTGTTGTTTATGATGACTTGAGTAAGCACGCAGCGGCATACCGTACACTTTCCTTACTTCTTAAGAGACCACCCGGACGTGAGGCTTATCCTGGAGACGTATTCTACTTGCATTCCAGATTGTTAGAGCGTGCAGCACGTCTTTCTGATAAATTAGGAGGAGGTTCCTTAACAGCGCTTCCGATTATTGAAACGCAGGCAGGCGATGTTTCCGCCTATATTCCGACCAATGTTATTTCCATTACCGATGGTCAGATTTATCTGGAAACAGAGATGTTTAACTCCGGTTTCAGACCGGCTATCAACGCAGGTCTTTCCGTATCACGAGTTGGTGGTTCCGCACAGATTAAAGCGATGAAGAAAATTGCAGCACCTATCCGTGTGGAATTGGCGCAGTACCGTGAGTTGGCAGCATTCTCCCAGTTTGGTTCTGAGTTAGACGCTGATACTACGGAGAAGTTAGCACAGGGTGAAAGAATCCGTGAAATATTAAAACAGCCTCAGTATCAGCCAATGCCGGTTGAAAAACAGATTATGATTATTTATGCAGCAACCAGAAAGTACTTATTGGATATTCCGGTTGCGGACATTCTCGCATTCGAGAAAGCTTTGTTTGAATATGTGGATACCAAATATCCGGAGATTCCGGAATCAATCCGCACAGAGAAAGTCATAAGCGAAGAAATCGAGGCAAAGCTGGTAAAAGCCATTGAAGAATGTAAAGCTGACTTTATGAAATAAAATTCGGTAGAAAGGCGGTGCTTAAATTATGGCGTCCATGAGGGACATAAAGAGAAGAAAAGGCAGCATACAAAGTACGCAGCAAATCACAAAAGCCATGAAGCTTGTTTCTACCGTAAAACTGCAGAAAGCCAAGAGCAGAGCGGAGCAGACAAATCCATATTCCAGCTATATGTATCAGACTGTGAGCTCCATGCTGGAAAAATCCGGCAGCATTGACCACCCTTATCTGAGAAAAGGAGATTCTGATAAAAAAGCTGTGGTTGTCATTACCTCTAACCGTGGGCTTGCCGGTGGATATAACTCAAACATTATTAAACTGGTGATGGGAAGTGAAGATTTTTCCACAGAGGATGCAGAAATCTATGCAATCGGAAGTAAGGGGCGTGAGGCATTAGAACGTCGTGGCTATGCAATCAAAGAGGATGCCTCGGAAATTATAGAATCTCCATCTTATGAAGATGCGGCTGCTCTTTGCAAAAAGATTTTGGATGCGTATACTGCCGGAGAAATCAGTGAGATTTATCTTGCATATACTCATTTTAAAAATACGGTAAGTCACGAGCCTACCCTAATCAAACTGCTTCCGGTGGAAATTGACGAAGAAGATGTTGAGGAAAATGCAGTGTCCTCCAATGTGCTTATGAACTATGAGCCTAATGAGGAAGAAGCGCTTGATATGATTATTCCGAAATATGTCACCAGCCTGTTCTACGGAGCACTTGTAGAAGCAGTTGCCAGTGAGAATGGTGCGAGAATGCAGGCGATGGATTCTGCAACCAGTAACGCAGAAGAAATGATAAGTGATTTGACACTGAAATACAACAGAGCGCGTCAAGGCTCTATCACGCAGGAGTTAACGGAGATTATTGCCGGAGCTTCTGCCATCTCATAGATATCCTAGATAAGCAGATTGAGTATCAAGTGAACTAGTGCTGCCTGTGCTTGCACAGAGGCAGAAATAGAGCACTTGATATGAGAGTGCAACGAGAACGAGAGAAGCTGTGCTTCTCGAGTGGCAGTTGAACGCAATCTGCGCACTATGAGATAGTAAGTAGAAAATAAAAAACAAGGAGAAATAAGCGATGGCAAACAATATTGGTAAGATTACCCAGATTATTGGTGCCGTTCTGGATATAAAATTCACAGAAGGTAACCTGCCGGAGATTAATGATGCTATCAAAATTGCAATGAAAGACGGCAAAGAACTGGTAGTAGAAGTATCTCAGCATTTGGGTGATGATACAGTAAGATGTATCGCCATGGGACCTACCGACGGACTTGTTCGTGGTATGGATGCAGTTGCTACAGGCGGACCAATCAGCGTTCCCGTAGGCGAAAATACATTAGGCCGTATGTTTAATGTCTTAGGAAATCCTATTGATGAGATTGACCCGCCAACCGGTGTGGAGATTTGGCCGATTCATAGACCGGCTCCGGCATTTGAAGAGCAGGCAACCTCCCAGGAAATGTTAGAGACAGGTATTAAGGTCGTTGACCTTCTCTGCCCATATCAGAAGGGTGGTAAAATCGGATTGTTCGGTGGTGCCGGTGTAGGTAAGACCGTATTGATTCAGGAGTTAATCCACAACATTGCAACCGAGCATGGTGGATACTCTGTATTTACAGGTGTAGGAGAGCGTACCCGTGAAGGTAACGACCTCTACTATGAAATGAAAGAATCAGGTGTTATTGATAAGACTACCATGGTGTTTGGTCAGATGAATGAGCCACCTGGAGCCCGTATGCGTGTAGGTCTTACAGGTCTTACGATGGCAGAAAACTTCCGTGATGAAGGTGGAAAGGATGTATTGTTATTTATTGATAACATTTTCCGTTTTGTACAGGCTGGTTCTGAGGTGTCCGCGCTGCTTGGCCGTATGCCTTCAGCCGTAGGATATCAGCCGACACTGCAGACAGA
>JAQXGQ010000149.1 GCA_029006795.1 Clostridiales bacterium
CAAATCTTTCTCAGCCGCTTTTACTGCCGCATCCAAATCCGGAAAGAAATTTTTCACTACCACCTTCCAATTGACAGAACCCTCTTCCACACTATCTAACAAAGATTCCATATTCGCAGTAAAATGTTCATCCACAATAGTTGGGAAAGATTCCTTCATAATCTGGTTTACTACTTCCCCAAGTTCTGTAACATAAAGATTTTTCGCTTCTTTTACAATATATCTTCTTCCCAATAATGTGGTAATTGTGGGCGAATAGGTACTCGGACGTCCAATTCCAAGTTCCTCTAAAGTTTTTACTAAAGATGCCTCAGTATAGTGTGCAGGTGGCTGAGTGAAATGCTGTTTTTCTTCAAAACGATTCAACGACAGTTCTGTCATATCATCAATAGACTTTAATAAAACATTACTCTCTACCTTCTCATCCTCATCACTAGTATACACAGACATAAAGCCTTCAAATGCAATCTTGGAGGCAGATACACTGAAACGATATTTTCCTGCTCCAATTTTTACATTCGTCGTCTCATAGACTGCCGATGCCATTCTACTAGCTACAAAACGCTTCCATATCAACTGATACAGGCGGAACTGGTCTCTGGATAAGGATTCCTTTACTAGTACCGGTGTGCGTTTGATATCGGAAGGACGAATCGCCTCATGAGCATCCTGGATTTTGGCTCCTCCCTTTTTCTCTGCAGCCTGTGCCGCCACAAACTGACTTCCATAGGCATTTTCAATATACTCCCTTGCCTGAACATCCGCTTCCTCGGAAATACGCACAGAATCCGTTCTAAGGTAAGTAATCAGACCAACCGTTCCCTGCCCTTTGATGTCTACTCCCTCATACAACTGCTGTGCAATACGCATCGTCTTGGAAATTGGGAAATTCAGCGCCTTAGATGCCTCCTGCTGTAAAGTACTAGTGGTAAAAGGCAGAGGAGCTTTTTTCGTCCGTTCTCCCTTTTTTACCTCCAATACCTGAAACTGCTCCTTTTTCACTTCTGACATGACACGATCCATTTCCTCTTTGCTTGAAATGTTCATCTTGCCCTTTTCGTCTCCATGAAGTTTCGCCATCAGAGGCTTTTTCTCTCCTTTTATGGAGAGTTCTGCATCCAACGTCCAGTATTCTTCCGGAATAAAGGCATTAATTTCTTCCTCTCTGTCACAGACAATGCGCAATGCCACGGACTGCACTCTTCCAGCACTCAAACCTCTCTTAACTTTCGCCCAGAGCACCGGGCTGATTTCATAACCCACCATCCGATCTAAGATTCTTCTTGTCTGCTGTGCATCCACCAGATTCATATCAATGTCTCTCGGTTCCTTTAAAGATGCCTTTACCGCCTTCTGGGTAATCTCATTAAAAGTGATTCTCTGTACATTCTTATCCTCTAATTTCAGCGCCTGGGAAAGATGCCATGAAATAGCTTCTCCCTCACGATCAGGGTCAGTCGCAAGAAATATCTTGTCTGCTTTTTTTACTTCACGACGAAGCTTTGCAAGAATATCCCCCTTTCCGCGAATAGTGATATACTTTGGTTCAAAATCATGTTCTACATCAATCCCCATCTGGCTCTTAGGTAAGTCTCTCACATGCCCGTTTGAAGCCACAACCTCATAATTTTTTCCCAGGAATTTCTTAATTGTCTTTACCTTTGCAGGCGACTCCACGATTACAAGGTACTTTGCCATTCATTCATCTCCTTTTATGTGAAAACTTATGAAATCTTTTTGATAAAATAATTTTTTACCGGCTCCGTAATGTACTCTTTCTGTATCAGTTCAGTCAGAATGGCAGATAACTGCGGCATAGGAAAACCGGTCTCCTCTAAAAGTTCTTCTATACCTTTCGGTCGTAAACTTAGACAACTATACACCATGCTTTCATCTTTTGCAAGTAATAATTTTTTAAAATTTTCCTGTTCATCTCCCTCAAGCCCGCATAATTCCAGCTCTTTTAAGAATTCTTCCACATTTGAAATAATACCTGCCCCCTGTCTTATCAAGCTGTTGCATCCCTCACTCAAACTATCATAGAGCCGCCCCGGCACAGCATAAACATCCTTTCCCTGCTCTAAGGCATAATCAGCTGTGATAAGTGAACCGCTTTTCACTTTCGCTTCCACCACCACAACCACATCGGAAAGACCTGATATAATCCGGTTTCTCGCCGGAAATAAGCCCGCTAAAGGCCTTGTCTGTGGCGGATATTCCGACAAAATGCCTCCCTTTTGTAAAATGGTATCATACAATTTTGCATGGAAACCGGGATAACAGACATCTACTCCACAGCCCAAAACGGCATAAGTCTCTCCTCCGCCTTTTATTGCTCCCCAGTGACTTTCTCCATCAATTCCCTGTGCCATACCGCTGACCACCACTGCTCCACACTCTGCTAATCGTTTTCCGATTTTTTCCGTTACCGCCTGTCCATATGCAGAACAATGTCTTGCTCCCACGATTGCCACTGTCTTTCTTCCCGGCGGTGGCAGTTTCCCCTTCACATACAGGCTATAAGGTGCATCGGGTATCTGCCTTAGTTTTTCAGGAAAATTTTCTTCTTCTCTAGAAACAAAGAAGATTCCCTGCTCTGCTAAGCGGTAAAAAGAGGTTTCGTAATCCTTCTTTTTACTCTTCAATATGGCTCCTATCTGCTTTTCTTCTATTCCCGGTATCAGCCGAAGCTGACGCTCCGGCATATGATAAAGTTCCTCCGCTAAGCCTACTGTTGCAAGTATACGGTTTCTTGAACGGATTCCTACTCCCGGAATGTTTGACAGCCAATATGCATAATTCATAGTTCTCTCCTCACTTTCCCGCTTTCTCCCAATACTTTTTATCCATACTGCGGTAACACACCGCTTCATTCAGATGTCTATCAAGAATCCTGTTACTTTCGTCCATATCTGCTATGGTTCGTGCCACCTTTAGTATTTTATGATAAGAACGAGCCGTAAGACCAAGCCTTTGGTAAATCTGTTCCATATTTCTCTCCTGTCGCCTGTCTAATCCGCAAAATTCCTGTATTCTCCCTGCCGGTATCTGGCTGTTGTAACAAAATTCTTCCCCCCGGTAACGTTCTCTTTGTATTTCCTGTGCCGCCTCTACCCGCCTGCGTATTACCTCCGAGGTTTCCTCCTCTTTTTTCCTGCTCAATTCCCGATAGGAAAGCGCCGATGCCTCCGAACAGATATCGATGCGGTCAAGAAGCGGTTTACTGATTTTTCCGAGATATCGTTCAATACTGCTCTTCGTGCAGCTGCATTTCTGCATATCCGGATAATAGCCGCATTTACATGGATTCATAGCTGCCACCAGCATAAAATCCGCAGGATACTCATAACTGCCGTTCAAACGCACCAGACTGATTTTCTTCTCCTCCATAGGCTGTCTTAAAATCTCTAACGAATTTCTTTGAAATTCCGGAAGCTCATCTAAAAACAACACCCCCTTGTGCGCTAATGATATTTCCCCCGGTTTTGGTACTATACCGCCTCCGGCAAGTCCCTGGACTGTAATGGTATGATGTGGTGCCCGGAAAGGTCTTGCTCCCATCAGTTTCTCTCTTTTCGAAAACATGCCGCTGACACTGTATATCTTAGAAAGTTCCATTTGTTCCTGTTCGGTTAATTTCGGAAGTATCGTTGATATTCTTGACGCAAGCATCGTTTTCCCCGCACCCGGCGGTCCTATCAACAACAGATTGTGCATCCCGGACACTGCAACTTCACATGCCCGTCTGCCTAATTTCTGCCCATGCACATCCGCAAAGTCTAAAATTTCTTCTGTATGAGCCGTTTCTTCTATATTATATATCCCGGAAGACGGTTGATATTCATCACTTCTTAATATCTCCACTGCCATTTTTATACTATCTGCTCCATATACTTCCATACCGGAAACAAGCATCGCCTCCCTGACATTTTCCTTTGGCACCATGCAGCGGGTGATTCCCCTCTCTTTTGCCTCCGATACCATCGGTAAAATTCCTGCTACCGGCTGGGTCTTTCCGTTCAATCCCACCTCACCGATGATAAGCATGTCTTTTAACTTCTGTTCTTCTAATTCCCCAAGTGCCACAAGGACTGCCATTGCCACCGGTAAATCAAACCCTGAGCCTGATTTTCTGATATTTGCCGGTGTAAAATTGACAGTAATATGCTTAGGCGGCAGTCTAAAACCGCTGTTTTTTAACGCCGTCCTTACCCGCTCCTTCGATTCTTTTACTTCTGAGGCTAAGAAGCCTACCATCTCAAACATAGGCATTCCGTCACTGACATCCGCTTCCACTAAAACAGGGATGCTGCAAATGCCGTGTACAATCGCCGTTATCACACTGCTATACAAAATCTTCCTCCTCTTCTGATACTTTGCAACCGTCTGATCCTTTCACAGGCCTGTTGAACTGCTGCTTTTCTTTTTTGTTTGGAAATATACAGCGAAACTGCTGCTTTTGATTCGTCTAAAAAAAAGAGAAGTATCCTGCCGCCCCGAAAAGGGCGGCGAAAAATACCTAACCTCACTATATCACACATGTCGTGATTTTAAAAGAACCTTTTACAAATTTCTTCGCAATTTTTCAAGTGCACGCTTTTCTATTCTCGATACATAGGACCGGGAAATGCCAAGATTCGTGGAAATTTCCCGCTGTGTCATGGGTTTGCTGCCAAAAAGGCCATAGCGGTTTACGATAATAAATTGTTCCCTGTCGCTTAACACCTTAGGTACTAAATACAGCACTTTTCCAATCTGCTGCCGCCGCTCCATATCCTCTACCACGTCCACCTCATCGCTTAATACCACATCTAGCAGTTGTATCTGGTTTCCTTCTTTATCCGTGCCAATAGGTTCATAGAGAGATACTTCTTTCGATGTTTTCTTCTTTGCCCGAAAGTGCATCAAAAGCTCATTGTCAATACAGCGAGCAGCATAAGTTGCAAGCCGACTTCCGTAATCCTCTTTATAGGTAGCAATGGCTTTGATAAGACCTATGGTTCCAATGGAAATCAAATCCTCCATGTCCTCTTCGGCATTCTGGTATTTTTTCGCAACATGAGCCACAAGACGCATATTGCGTAAGGTTAATTCGTTTTTTGCTGCTGCATCACCTGTTTTTACTCTTTTCAGGCAATCGCTCTCCTGTTCAGGAGTTAAGGGAGATAAAAAAGTTTTCAAAACGCACCTTAAAAACTTTATTGATACATTCTATGTTTGGGTCAGGTTCTCTGTGCTTTTCCTTCTTTATTTTCTTTTCCTGACACTCTTTTTTGACACCGGATACATTTTTCCTTTATAATAAAGCTAATTTGCAGATTAGGAGATCATTTTTTATGGTTCGTATCTTTCATTATACAATTACACCTGCTAATGACGGCATGAGCATCAAAGATTACCTAGGCAGCTTAGGCTATCCTCACGCTGTATTTGTCAGACTGAAAAAAACTCCCCATAGCATTTTATTAAATGGAGAATGGGTTTACGTCACCACAGAAATCCATTCAGGAGACCTTCTATCCATTACCTTAGAAGAAATGGAAGGTTCTAAAAACATTCTGCCAATGTCCCTGCCCCTTTCTATCTGTTATGAAGATGAGGATATTCTTGTGGTAAATAAACCCGCTCATATGCCTACCCACCCCTCTATGGGACACCATGAAAACACCCTCGCAAACGCAGCAGCAGGATATTTTTACCGACAGAACATCCCCTATACCTTTCGTTGTGTGAACCGTCTTGACAGAGACACGACAGGACTCACTATTTTAGCAAAGCATATGCTTAGTTCTGCCATCTTAAATACTCAGGTCACCAACAGGCAAATTTCCAGAGAATATCTTGCCATTGTAGAAGGATTTCTCCCGGATTCCGGCACCATCAACGCCCCTATAGGCAGAAAAGACGATTCCTCTATTGAACGTCAGGTAGACTTTCTCCACGGAGAACACGCCATAACCCATTATAGAAGGTTATCCTATCGGGAGGGGCTTTCTCTAGTTTCTCTTCATTTAGAAACAGGACGAACTCATCAGATACGAGTACATATGAGGCATATTGGTCATCCTTTAATCGGCGATTTTCTCTACAACCCTGAAAACAGAATCATAAAACGGCAGGCACTACATGCCTACCGTTTACAATTTCATCATCCCATTACTAGAACCGCTATGGATTTGTCTGCTCCTCTTCCAGAGGATATGGCAGCTTTTTTTCCAGACTTTTGCGCATTTTAATTAACACGTCTTTTTCATAGGGAACCTTTCCCCGCAAAACCTTATATTTTAAGAAAGCATTTACCCGGTCCTCCCCCTTCACTGCCAGATACACCAACAGCAATTCTAACATGGCTTTAGTGTCTTCATGGAGAATATGATACTGTCTTCCGTGAAGGTAATATTTCAAAGCGCTGTCATTCCGGTAATTTTCCTTCTGATAATTTTTTGAAGCAGATACCCGGTCTACATACATCTCTGCCACATAACAGAGAGGCATTTTCATTCCACAGATAGCACCATGCCCTGCTCCCTTTTCTCCCGCCCCGTAGTCAATCCAGTATTCCATATGATGTTTATTTCTACCCTTATGGTGCAGCCATGCAGAGGAATAGCCAATGGCTGCACGCTCCGCATTATTCGGGCTCATATTTCCCTGGTAATATTTACAGCCCACCAAAAATTCGGTAGGTGTATATTTTGATAAATCATGTAGTAAGCCCTGTTTATACAAACCAATCTTAAAGCAGCCTTCCATGACCAGCTTTTTGTGATGATTAATGGTATGCAAATGTTCTAACACTTTCATGTTTCTACCTTCTTTACTTTCCGATTAATATTGAAATAGACTGTCCCTCCACCGACAGAAGATGCTGATTTTCCAATAATTTTCCCTTTTCAAAATAGGCTTCTTCCCCGGCAGTTGTTACTGCTAAATACCATTTTCTCTTTCCGGGCAGTTTTGGCAAGGCAAGATTACTAAGTCCATTGTGGAAATTATATCCTATATAGATAAAATCGTCGCTACTTCCGTCTTCTTTCTTTGCATAGGAACCGCAATACATCACTCCCACTGCCTCTCTATCCATAGGAAGCGCACTAATCCACGCACTTTCCCCGTGATAAGACAAATCAGGAAAGCCCTTGCGTCCATAATCGTTCTGCTGCATCGGCACATCTAAAGAAATGACAGGATGCTGTTTCCTGAATTCTGCCATTTGGGCTACAAAGGAAATTAGCCATTCATAATGCTCTTTGTTCTTCCAATTAAGCCAGCCGATACGGTTATCCTGACAATAAGCATTATTATTTCCCTCCTGAGAGTTTCCAAATTCATCACCCGCATATAAAAGCGGCACACCCTGGGCAGTAAAAAGCATGACAATGGCATTTTTCATCTGTTTACAGCGCATGTACTCCACAAAACGCTTTCTGCTACGCCCTTCCACGCCACAATTATTGCTGTAATTCCAATTATTTCCGTCGCTATTATCCTCACCGTTCGCCTCATTATGTTTTCCCGAATAGCGAAACACATCCGCAAGGGTAAAACCATTATGGTTTGCCACATAATTTACAAATCCCTGTATCTCATGCTGTTTTCTCTGCTGACACAGAAACTCGTTCAAGTTTCCTTCCATATGATTCAAAATCTTTCGAGCCGGATATAAATATTCGTCACTGTAAATATAAAGATGATGATAGGTTTTCTTTGTCTCTAACAGCACCGGTGCGAAACTGGTATAGTAAAGTTTTGTTCTGCTGAGCAGCAAATCCTGGGCAATCGCTGTCACCGGTATCGATGTACCTAACAAATGGAAGCCATCCACGTGATATTCCCCCACCCAAAAACGCAGTGCATCTAAAATAATGTTCTGATTCACTTTCTCGTCAAAGAACATCTCCATCACACATTCCATACCGTGTTTATGAAGCTCCCGTATCAGAGTCTTCCACTCAACATCTGCCTCCGGAATGCTACTGTAAGAGGCTTTCGGCGCAAAATAATTTCCCGGTACATATCCCCAGCAATTTACTTTTCCTGTAGGTGTCTTTTCCACCGGCTTGATTTTATCGTCTTCCCTGCTCTCCCAACAAAGATACTCCGGCAAAGTCATCTGTTTTGGCATTACAATCTCTTCAAATTCATACACCGGCATAAACTCAATCGTAGTAATCCCCAGTGCCTTCAAATACGGTATTTTCTCTAACACCGCCTGAAAGGTTCCCTTCACTTTGCCACGCAGTCCGGCATCCATAGAAAAGTTTCTTACATGAAGCTTATACATTACCATATCCTTCCGGGGAATCTCCGGCTGCCTGTCCTCCTGCCAGTCAAATTCTCCCGGAACATCTCCGCCGCAGATGGCATAGTCCCATGCAGCCCGACAGGTATCATTCCATTTCTCCCGCCCCACAATGCTCCTCGCATAATCATCGGTCTTTACTTTTCCATTTATTTCATAGTTATATTTTAAATTCTTCTTTGGCAGTCCGTATACACAGATGGAACGAATAGACCCACGACAGTATGCCTCCGGCACCTGAATTTTTTCGGTCACTTCCAGATTTTTTCCATAAAAAAGAATGCTGCACTCATCTTCTTTTTCCCCTTCAAAGGTAAAAATTGCCGCATCACCTTTCCGCACCAACCCCAATTTTTCGTAATTTCCCTCTTTTATCTTATAGTCCATATCGTCATGCCACCTTTTCCGCTGTCATTCTATATGCTCCAATAATATTATTATACATGATTCTGCCGCATTTTGTATACTTATTTAGAAATATGTTTATTTTTTGCCCTGTTCAAGCCCTCTTTTCTATGTTATGATAAAATTATAAGCCGCTCCGTTTTCCTTTATCCGGCAGCAGCTTAACCAGAAAACAAAAGGAGGTATTTCATGGCAGAGAACAAAGAAAAGGATGCTCTGAGAAATGAGGATTCCGATATCTTAGTAACCCTAGATCTTGACGACGGAACCCAGGTAGAATGTGAAATTCTCACTATCTTTACTGTAGGAGAACAGGATTATATCGCATTGCTGCCCTTAGATGATAAAGGCGAGCCTAACGATGACGGCGAAGTATTCATTTACCGTTATTTTGAGGACGAGGAAGGCAACCCATCCTTAGATAACATCCAGGATGATGATGAGTATGAAGCTGTTGCCGACCGCTTTGATGAACTGCTTGATGAGGCAGAGTTCGACGATATGAACGACTAAGCCTTTGAGGGAGACTGTGCCTCCCTGATAAAGCGTGAAATTTCTGCATCTTTATTGTTGATTTTTTTAACTGCAAAAAGATGCAGATTTTTTTTTGCCCTCGTCATTCCCACATAAAACATCCGGCGTTCTTCCTCTATTTCCTGGTCTAACACTGCCTTTTTGTATGGCATAACTCCTTCATTCACATCAATGAGATATACATTCTCATATTCTAATCCCTTAGCACTATGCAGGGTAGCAAGTGCCACACTCTCCCGATTTTCGCTCTGCAGACGGTATATCTCCTGCAATTCTTTCGTATAGACATCAATATGTGCAAACCAACTGTCATAATCTTTATGGTCTTTGGCACTTGCCTGTAATTCCTCTATGACATCATACAAATCATCCACTTTGATTCTCCGGTAATCCGCATATTCTGCCAAAAAATCGTCATATCCCACTGCTTTCCTGATATAGTTAATTGCCGCATAGGGACTCAACCGCTCTAAGACCTTGATATCATGTTCTAACTGCCCAATGCGCTTTGCTACCCAGGGCTGCTCCTCATAATACCACTCCCATACATCAAAGGCAACCGTAGGTTCATCAAGGGAATCCCTGCTGATATAGCGTTTCGGACGGTTCATAATCTGCAAAAAATCTTTTCTCTCCCTGCTTCCCATAGCAATACGAATATAGGCAAACAGGTCTTTCGCAATCCAGTGTTCGTAAAGATTTGGGATGCTGTCCTTTGTCCGGAAAGGTATATTATAGGCTAGCAGCTGTTCCATCAAAAGTCTAGGCTGAATATTGGTGCGGAACAGTATCGCAAAATCCTCATAATGTGCACCATGCTCCACCGCCTCCTGAATATCCCAGATAATTCTGGCATTTTCTTCTCTCTGTCCTTCAAAAAGCAGATACTCCACCTCTGCGCCACTGCCTCCAGCAGCCTTTATTTCTTTTGAAAACCTTTCCTTATTGTACCTTATCACATTGCCTGATGCTGCCACAATCTGTTCTGTAGAACGATAGTTTGTATCTAAAAGCACCGTCTTTGCACCCTTATAATCCTCCCGGAAGTGAAGCATAATCTCCGGTTTTGCACCCCTGAAACGGTAAATAGACTGATCATCATCCCCCACTGCAAAAAGATTTTTTTTCTCTCCGGCTAACATCTTCATAACATCATATTGGATTTTATTTATGTCCTGAAACTCATCGATTAGTATGTACTGATACTTCTTCTGCCATGCAGCAAGAATATCTCCTCGTTCCTTAAAAAGTTCGTAGGTATAGACTAACATGTCATCAAAGTCAATCAGTCCGTGACGGTAAAGATATTCCTGATATTCATTGAATATCCGACGAAACACTGTCTCCGCACAATTTTTTGAATAATAATTGGCAATAGAAATCCCTGCATTTTTTACCATACCGATTTCCCCTAATATGGCAGTTATAAATTCCGTTTCATCCTCATAATCTAATTTACATTTTGCCACGATTTCTTTGATACACTGATACTTTACCTCTTCTTTTATAATATTTTCAGCACTGTAATGATAGGCATGCTTTAATATCATAAAAAAAACTGCGTGAAATGTACCAAAGGTGACGGGACAATCCCTGCCTATTCTCCGCTTAAACCGCTGCTTCATCTCGGTAGCGGCTGCCTTCGTAAACGTGATAACTAAGATATTTGAGGGGGAAACCTGACATTCTTCGATGAGATAGCGGGTTCGCTCTGTAATCACCAGAGTTTTCCCGCTCCCGGGACCGGCTAAGACTAGCATCGGTCCCTCCTTGTGCCGGATAGCACTTTCCTGAGACGGGTTTAAGTTCATAATTACCTCTTACATTATGCCTGTAACAATTCAATTCCTTTTTTAATACGTGCAATACTTTCCTCTTTACCGAGAACTTCCATCAACTCCGTAGCTCCGCCCGGTGTCATCTGCTTACCGGATACAGCAGTACGAATCGGCCACATGACATAACCGTTCTTGACACCCTTTTCTTCCACATACTTTAACAATGTCGCATAGAGCGCATCATTGCTGAAATCCTCCTGTGCCTCTAAGAGCGGCAGTACATCTTTTAACACTTCAAGGGATGTTTCTGCATTGGTTTTCATTTTTTTGTGAGTATACATGGAAATATCATACTCCGGCAATTCTTCAAAGAAGTCAATATGCTCCGCAATATCCGGGAATACTTCGATACGTGTCTTTACCATTGCCGCAATTTTCTTTAAGTCTAAATCTTTTTTGATGGTTTCTTTTAAATATGGCTCTGCCATCTCATAAAAAGCGTCAAAATCCATCGCCTTGATATACTCACCATTCATCCATTTTAATTTGGTGTAGTCAAAGACTGCCGGAGATTTACTAATTCTGTGGTAATCAAACTCTTTGATTAACTCGTCTAAGGTAAAAATCTCACGGTTATCTTCCGGGCTCCAGCCTAAAAGGGCAATATAGTTGACGACTGCCTCCGTTAAAAATCCCTGCTCTAACAAATCTTCAAAGGAAGAATGACCGCTTCTCTTTGACAGTTTCTTGTGATTTTCATCCGTAATCAGCGGCAGATGAATATATACCGGTGACTCCCAGCCAAAGGCATCATAAAGTCTCTGATATTTCGGAGAAGAAGACAGATACTCATTTCCTCTTACCACGTGGGTGATATTCATGGTATGGTCATCCACCACATTCGCAAAATTATAAGTCGGATATCCGTCAGATTTAATCAGAATCATATCATCTAACTCTGCATTCTCCACAGTAATATCTCCGTAAAGTTCATCATGGAAGGTAGTAGTTCCCTCATTTGGAATGTTCTGACGAATAACAAAGGGCTTACCTGCCGCAAGATTTGCCTCTACTTCCTCTTTACTCAAATGTAGGCAATGTTTGTCGTAGAGCATGATTTCTTTGCCTTCTACCACTTCTGTTTTTAAACTTGAAAGACGCTCTTTATCACAGAAACAATAATATGCTTCTCCTTTTTCCACCAGTTCTTTTGCGTATTTCATGTAAATGCCTGTTTTCATACGCTCACTCTGTACATAAGGCCCATAACCACCATCCTTATCCGGTCCCTCATCATGTTTTAAGCCTGTCTTCTCTAAGGTACGGTAGATAATATCAACTGCCCCTTCTACGAAACGTTCCTGGTCAGTGTCCTCTATACGAAGCATGAAATCTCCATCTTCATGCTTTGCAATCAAAAATTCATACAATGCAGAACGTAAATTTCCTACGTGCATTCTTCCGGTAGGACTCGGTGCAAATCTGGTTCTTACTTTGCTCATTTCTATTCTCCTCTTGCGATTAAATACTTTCCATCTTATTTTGCTTTTTCCATGAAAAAACATGTCAAATTATTATATAACATATTTGGGGGGATGACAAGATTCAAAAATGGAATGAAACACGAAAGAGCCCACATCCGTGGACTCTTTCTAAAATATAATATGGTTTTCTTTTTACAGTTTCGTAAAGATCGCTGTCTCTTTCTTCAAATCTGTTGCAATCTCAAAGTTTTCATCCATACGGCTCGAAATATTATCCATATCTTCCACCAGTATCTGTATACTGTCTGCCGCATTGCTGACACCGTTTGCACCTTCTTCAATCGCATGGGCAATCATATTGATAGAACCCTGAATCTCTACCATAGTATGTTTCAGTGTTTCTGTCTTTTCTTCGAATTCATTCATAACATTCTCTATGTAGGAAGCCTTGTTTTTGTACTCGCTACCCGCATCTACAAAGGACTCAAATTCCGGTAAAATAGAGTCATTCATGTATTTTACCAGTCCGTTTGCATTATCTGCAAGATTATGTACCGCCTGTGTCACAACGCTGTTAATCTGCTGGATATGATTTGCTGCCTCCTGGCTTGCAGCCGCAAGCTGGCTGATTTCTGTTGCAACCACCGCAAAGCCTTTTCCTGCCTCTCCTGCTACCGATTCAGTATTAGAGTTAATCAAAGCCGCATTGTCAGACATTTCCTGCATGGTAGCGGAAAGTTCTTCTGTCAGAGCGGAAACATCTGATACACTGTTATTAGAGGTCATAACGCTGTCACGAACCTCATTGACTACTGTTTCCATTCTCTTTGAGTTATTAATGATAATCTTGAAGATATCCTGTAATTTACCCATGAAGACGTTGATACCGCTTCCGACCGCTGCAACTTCCTGGTTAGAAAGAATGGTCACACGTCTGGTCAAATCACCTTCTCGCTTATCAATATCATCAATAATCTCCGTAATCTCTTTCTGTGTCTTAGAAAGCGGCATGATAACCAGTTTCAATACTGCAAATACTGCTACCACCAAAGAGATAATACTTACCACAATCGTGATTGCGCTGACTGTCAGTGAAGTCGTATATACCGCCGCTAACTGTGCTTTCGCTGCCTCAGAGTCCTCATTAACCACCGCTGCGATTGCTGCAATATTTTCCTCCATAGCAGCGGCATACTCTGCAATAGCGCCATTTGCCAGTGCATATGCTGCATCTTTCTGGCTGTTGGCACTATATGCCATCAGATTGGCAATTTCATACTTTATTCCTTCATAGTTGGTAAGAATCGCCTCATAATTAGCGCGCTCATCGTCTTCCACATATTTCTCAAACTCTGCCAGATAGCCGTCTAACACATCTTCCTCCGCACGGATAGTATCTACCAGAGAAATTAACGTATCCAAATCTGTTGCTACAATGTGTGATAAACCTAACCGATGGATTGCCTGTGTCTCCTTCTGGATATCTCCCAAATCGGAAATACAGGTCATTTAACGGTTTGCAATCTGTGTCGCATTCGCATTAACGCTGCGGATATTACTAACTGCCAAAAAACTTGAGATGATTGATACAATTCCAAGAATAAATACAGGAATCAGAATAATCATCTTTGTACTGACACGTCCCTGTTTCTTCATATGCTT
>JAQXGQ010000150.1 GCA_029006795.1 Clostridiales bacterium
CCTCCACGTCCACAGTTCCCTCCGTCTGTTCCACCACTTCTGCCACCTGCGCCGCGATTTCCTGCAGCTTGTCTAAATCATTTCCGCTAATCTGGACAGCAATACCACTGCCAAAGAAAGATCCCATATCTGAGGAAGAACTGTCGGCAGCCACTTCACATTCCATATCCTTTGTCATTGCCATAATCTGTTCGGAAATCTCATTTGCCGGCACATCAGCATTTTCATCTAAAATCAGGTACATGGTAACACTGTCATTACTGCTGCCCATAGACATCATTCCACCGCCGCCTGTCATGGCGCCAATTGCCTTAATCCCCTCTATGCCGGATATTTTTTTCACGATTTCATCTGACATAGCTGTCAGTTCTTCAAAAGTCAGTTTTTCATCCTCTTTCGGTCCCACCGTCACTGTCATCTGGTCTGCTTCCATGCTCATATCCATGAAAGTAAAACCTTTCGAAAGAGAGAGTACCATGCTAGCTAACAAAAGAACGATGACTCCTATCAAAACTAACGGTTTAAAATGTAGCGCTTTTTCTAAAACCACTCCATATCCATTCTTTAATTTATCGAAAAATCCCTGTTTGACCTCTTTCGTATTTTTGAGTAATCCAGCCGCCATCATTGGTACAAATGTCAATGCCACAATCAAACTTGCTGTCAAGGTAAATGCTATGGTAAGTGCTATATCCACAAACAACTGCCTGGTGATACCTTCGGTAAAGATAATCGGCGCAAACACACAGATTGTCGTAAGAGTAGAGGCAAAGATTGCCCCTGCTACCTGACTTGCTCCTTCCACGGCTGCCTTGCGGATAGAATATCCCTGATTTCTTAATCGATATATGTTTTCAATTACCACAATAGAGTTGTCCACCAACATACCGATGCCCAGTGCCAGACCAGACAGAGAAATAATGTTCAGTGATATATTCGAAAAGTACATCAGTACAATAGCGAAAATGACACTCAACGGAATGGAACAGGCAATTACCATCGTCGGTCTAATATCCTTTAAAAAGACCATCAGCACAAGAACTGCTAACAACGCACCAAAAATCATATTCTGCAATACAGATTCTACGACCATATCTATGTATACGCCCTGATTCATCAGAATCGTCATGCGAAGACCGTCTTTGTCCTTTTCAAGTGCCTCAAATTTATTTTTTACACGCTTTGTCACATCTCCGGTTGAGTATCCTGTCTGTTTTTCAATAGAAAGCATAATTGCCAGATTTCCATTAAGTTTTGAATAGGATTCTGACGCATTATCCACCACATCAATCTCTGCCACATCACAAAGGCGTATCGGCTCCATACCGTCTAACCCAACATCAATCAAAACCAGGTTCGTTAAGGTTTCCGGCGATTCCACTTTATTTCCTACCCGCACCATGTAAGAGGTATCCCCCTCCTGCACATACCCCGCCGGCATCGCAAAATTCTGCGCCACCAGAAGCCCACTTAAATTTTCCATCGTCAGCACCGTATTCAGGTCAGCCGAATCTTTTGCTGTCTCCTTTGCCTCATCTAACTGTGCCTTTCCTAACGCAAGCTGATTTTCTCCGTCTGCCAACTGTGCCGCTGCATCACTCATCTGAAGAATACTGTTGATTTCTGCCCTGTTTAATGTAACATAGGCATCATCTAAGGTTACTTTTCCCTCTGCCACCTGCCCCTGCGCCGCCTCTATCGTCGCCATACCTGTATTAATTTCTACCAGTTTTGCAGACAATGCCGCTACAGCCTGTGGAATATCTTCAATAGAAGAAAGACTGACTTCAAATGCAGCTAACTGCTTTGACCACTGTTCACTTAAAGACGCATTGAGTTCCAGTATCTGATACTTAATCATCTCTACCTGCTGGCTGTCCACAGCATTCTGTCCTGCCAGAGTACCCACAATTCCATTGGCAGTATTTTCTACGCTATTTCCTGCAGAATCTTCTGTCCCCGTATTTCCTGCTGTTTCTCCTGTCCCGGTTTCACCGGTAATCTGGTCTTCTATGTCATCAAGCTGCTGTTCCAAAATAGCGGTACTTTCCTCATTACGTGCCTGCGCCACCTCCAGTTGGGCTTCTAATTCCATTCCTTTTTTATAAATATCTTCTAATTCAGGAATTGCCTGCTCTATCAAAGTCTTCATTGCTGCAAGCATGGTATAATTCGTATTCAAATCAGACTCTGCCACAAATGCTTCAATCTTCCCATTTGTCATCTCATTCTGTGCCTGTCCCATCTGACTGGCAAGTTCTTCTTTCCCGCTGTCTAGTTTTTCCTTCCCCTTCTGGATTTCCTCTGCAGCATCATCTAATTCCTTTTGCGGTTCCTCAAACTGTTCCTCTATCTTTTCTGCTATTTTCTCATTTAAAGCATCTATCTTTTTCTGATTTAACGTTACCTCCACAGACTCTTCTAAAGTACCGGTTGTGGTGACGGATGCGACACCTTCCACGCTGTTAATTGCCGGTACCAGTTCCTTTTCCACATATTCAGAAATTTCCCCCTGGGTCATGCCTTCAATATCCGCAGAAGCCACCATAATCGGCATCATATCCGGATCGATCTGCATAATAATGGGGGTTCCCACCCCATCTGGAAAAGTCCCCTCCAACTGATCTAATTTCTGCTGCATCTCAATTAATATAGAGTCCATATTCGTACCCTGTTCATACTCCAATATAACCATAGAATAGCTGTCATAGGAGGCAGAGCTTACATTTTTAATATTGGAAGTAGTCGCCATTGCTGACTCTATCGGAGCAGTCACATCACTCTCCACTTCCTCCGGGCTTGCTCCCACATCCGTGGTAATAACCAGTGCATAAGGCAGATTCATATCCGGTAATAAATCTGTGGTCATTCTGGTAAAAGAAACCACTCCTAACACTACCACTAAAATCACTCCTACAATAACAGTATAGGGTCTTTTTACACTATATTTCGAAAGCACACTCCATCCTCCTGACTTCTTATTCGGGTTTCCGACTGACGGTCTAGCATTTTAAGTTTACGTCTTTTTGTCGAAAAAACAAGACTTTTTCCAGCAATTTATACTTTTTTCAGAAAAGAAAAGGAGCATTGCAAAAGCAACACTCCTTTAAACTCTTATACATTTATTCTTCTTCGTCTTCTTCATCTACAATGGCTGCCGCTGCGCCTGACACCGCCGATACCACTGCAATGACTGCTGCTATAATTACTATAAATAGTAATGCAATCAGAAACATCCATAATCCGCTTTCCGTCATTTTCCCATCTCCTATGCTTCCTACTCTTTCAGACTTATCTGTCCGTTTCCCTTAAGTACTAGAGTTAGTATAGCACATTTGCCTTCTCTTGAAAAGAGAATTTTGACTCATCCTTTCACACTACCCAGTGCAACACCCTGTACGATGTGTTTAGACAAAATCAGATACACAATGATAACCGGGAAGATGGAGAATGCAATCATTACATATACCTGCCCCATATCAAACTTCAACCAGTCTGCCGCACGTAACTGTGCAATCAAAATCGGCAGCGTCTTTTTCTTGTCATCATGTAAGATTAATGCTGGAACGAAGTAGTTATTCCAACTGCTTACAAAGGTGAAAATCGCCTGTACGGCAATCGCCGGTTTCATTAACGGCAATACGATGGAATTAAAGGTGCGGAATTCTCCGGAACCATCAATACGTGCTGCCTCAATTAAGGATAACGGCAGTGAACTTTCCATGTACTGTTTCATATAGAAGAATGTAACCGGTGCCGCAATGGACGGTACAATCAGCGGAATAAAGCTGTCCATCAATTTCATTTTTGTTATCAACTGTACAAAACCAAGAGCCGTTACCTGTGTTGGTATCATCATAATCATCAAAATAAACGGATAAATAAATCTTTTTGCTTTAAAATCATAAGCATGAATGGCATATGCCGTCATTGTGGAAAAATAAACACAAAGCGTTGCACTTAAGGCAGCCACAATAAGGCTGTTTAACATTCCGTTCCATACCGGTAAGGTTCCTGCTAAAAGATTTTTCCAGTTCTCTATTAAATGTGTACTTGGTGCTAATGTGAAACCTGACTGTAATTCTCCATTTGATCTGGTGGCGTTAATAAACAGGACATAAAACCAAAACAAGCAGAAAAATGTGATAATACAGAGTACTGCATAAGCGATAACTCTTCTGGCATGAATCCCTATTCCTTTACTATTTGTCTGATTATTATTTTCCATACCAATCACCCCTTTCTCTTATCATTGCCAGTTATCTTAAATACAATTAAGCTCAAAATAGCTGTGATAATAAATAATACAACGGATAATGCACCTGCCATACCATAGTTCTTACTGTAAAGATGTTTATTTAAGAACATAATCAATGTCATAGTAGACTGCATTGGATCACCAGTTCCGTTTGTCAAAATCTGAGGTACATCGAACAGCTGTAGACCACCGATTAAGGAAGTAATCATTACATATACTAATATCGGACGCAACAACGGCAATGTAATCTTAAAAAATACCTGCGTAGAAGTCGCTCCATCCACCTCTGCCGCCTCAAATAAAGAAGTATCAATTCCCATCATACCTGCCATCAGAAGAATTGTCGTATTACCAAACCACATCAGACAGTTCATAAGTGAAATCAATCCCCTTGCACTTCCTGCATGTGACAGGAATTTGTACGGTGTATCAATAAACCCAATCTGCATCAGCAGGGAGTTGATTGGTCCTCCATCGGAGAAGAGGGTAAAGAATAACATGGAAAATGCAGATGCCATAATTAAGTTCGGCAGATAAATAACTGTTTTAAAAAATCTAGAACCCTTCAATTTCAAGCGTACATCTGAAAACCATGCCCCTAACAGCAATGAAAATATAATCTGCGGAATAAAACACATAATCCACATAAGTAAGGTATTCTTTGCATAAATCCAGATATCTCCATCCGTGAACAGTTTCTTATAATTCTCAAGTCCGACAAAATTCGGTCCAATCTGGTTTAAGCCTGACATATAGTTTTCGAAGAAACTATTGTAGATGGTTGTCACCATTGGTATCAACTGGAAAACTACATAGACTATAATAAATGGCAATAAAAAGATATAGCCCCATTTATTATATCTGACTGCTTTTGAATTTTTCTTCATAGCTAACGCCCCCTTCTCTTGCTCAATGGTACAGAGCTCACAGCAAGTTTTCTTTTCTTTTTCTTTGCAAACCTGCTGTCAGCACTATGCCAAAATCCCTGGTTTGCAAGTATTTTTTTGCATAAAAAGCCCATGCCTGCCTTCCCTTTGTCCGACAGGCACGGGCCGCTTCACTCCTACCTATTCAGATATCATTTTCTGATTAGTGTGTTAATTCCGGGTATTTTACCTCAACGGAAGAGTAGAATAATTCTAATGCTTCATCTAAGGTAGCATTACCCTCGAAGTAGTTCTTCATAGCGTTCTGGAACTCTTCGTTACATCCCTGGTCATATGCAGACAGGTTGCTTAAGTCAAGGTTTTCTACACCTGCACAATAGATACCAAGTGGATTCTGACCGCCTAAAATCTTGCT
>JAQXGQ010000151.1 GCA_029006795.1 Clostridiales bacterium
AGATATAGAGTGTTACGGAAATAATCTGCTGCAAAAAGGGGAGAATATCCGTCTGGTAGCAGAGCGCAACGGACTAGAAAGTGCCGTTTATGTGGGAGACATTCAGGGAGATTATGATGCCAGCAAAAAGGCAGGAGTGGATTTTATTCATGCGGCTTACGGGTTTGGTACGATTGATACAGAAGTGCCCAGAATTGAGGCATTTGAGGAGCTTGCAGATTTAAAACTGTTTTAGCAGACTGGCGGTAAGATAAGTATAGGGGGTTAAAGCCAGAAAGAAGATACACCATATTATAAAATGAGAATGTGATGGGGAGGTGGCAGAAGAGATGACAAAGTTAGACGAATTGTTAGAACAGATTTACCGGAAACACGTTTACATCCAGACTCACAATTTTCCAGACCCGGATGCCATTGCCAGTGCCTATGGGCTGCAGCAGCTATTAAAATATAGAGGGATTGAAGCGGATATTTGTTATAAGGGAAAAATTGACCGTTACAATACGGACAAGCTACGGGAGATTATGGGGATAGAGCTTCTTGATGTGGACAAATTATCTTCTGTTCTTGAGGAGGAAGACGAGGTCATTTTAGTGGATGCCCAAAAGGGAAATTCCAATATTATTGACATTACCGGGGATGAGATAATCTGCATCGACCATCATCCCCTCAATGAGAAATTTGATTATCGTTTTTCAGATATCCGTCCCGAAATAGGCGCCTGCGCCTCTATTATTGCCAGTTACTTTTTTGAAAATCAGATTCCAATGGATGAAAAAACAGCCACCACGCTGACCTTTGGAATCCGTATGGACACCATGAATTTAAGCAGAGGCGTTTCTAAGATGGACGTAGAAATGATTTACCGAATGTTTGATTTGTGCGACGATGAGGTGATTCATGTGCTGCAGAACAGTAATCTTTATTTTGAGGATCTGATGGCGTACTCTGAGGCGATATCTAGTATTGAGGTATACGGAAATATCAGCTTTGCCGATACCGGAAAAAACTGCCCGCAGGCATTGATTGCCAGCGTGTCGGATTTTATGCTTGCTTTAGTAACTGTGTCCTTTTCTGTGGTGTATTCTAGAAATAGTGAGGGAATGAAAATTTCGGTACGCAGTGAGAAAAAAGCCTTAGATGCGGGAAAAATCGTGGCACGTGCGCTAGAGGGAATAGGAAGCGGCGGCGGACATGCAACGATGGCAGGGGGATTTGTGCCCTTTGCAGGCAGCGACAGGGAGGCACAGCTTTTAATTGCGGATATGAAGGAGCGGTTCTGTACCGTGATTGGGGAGTATGAGAAAGAGTATAAAAATTAAAAAAGTATAAAAAAATCCGATTGACAACCCAAAGGTAGCGTTTTATACTAATTTATATATGTGAAAAAGGCAATGACGAAGACAGTAGCTCATCAGAAAAAGCGAAAGAGAGCCGGGGAAGGTGGAAACCGGTGCGAGTATCTTTTGAGGGAATATCACTTCCAAGCCGCAGCCTGAAATGTCCGTTTTGGCAGATATGAAGTCAGACGACAGAGTAAGAACTGACGTCTTTCCTACGTTACAGGGAACAGGTATCATTTTCTTATATAAGAAAATCGTACATTTGTATGTTAGGTGGTAACACGGCGTTTATAACCCTCGTCCTATATACGGACGGGGGTTTTTGTTTTCACTGGAAATGCTGTTGCATTAGCGGGTGAGCCACCAAAAAATTATGGAGGTTAGAGATGTATAACAAAGTTGACACAAACCTGAATTTCGTGGACAGAGAAAAGCAGGTAGAAAAATTTTGGAAGGAGAACGATATTTTCCGTAAAAGTATGGAGAACCGTAAAGAGGGTGAGACTTATACTTTTTACGACGGACCGCCAACTGCAAACGGAAAACCTCATATCGGACATGTGGAGACTCGTACCATCAAGGACATGATTCCGAGATACCAGACCATGAAGGGTAAGTATGTTCCGCGTAAAGCAGGATGGGATACCCACGGACTGCCGGTAGAGTTAGAGGTAGAGAAACTCTTAGGATTAAACGGAAAAGAGCAGATTGAAGAGTATGGTATGGAACCTTTCATCAAAAAGTGTAAAGAGTCCGTATGGAAATACAAAGGAATGTGGGAGGATTTCTCCGGTACGGTCGGTTTCTGGGCTGATATGGATAACCCATATGTAACCTATGATGATAATTTCATCGAGTCTGAGTGGTGGGCATTAAAACAGATTTGGGATAAGAAGTTATTATATAAGGGATTTAAAATTGTTCCTTACTGCCCGCGTTGTGGTACACCGCTTTCTAGCCAGGAGGTAGCACAGGGATATAAGACCGTCAAAGAGCGCTCTGCTGTTGTCCGTTTTAAAGTAGTAGGAGAGGATGCTTACTTCTTAGCATGGACGACAACACCGTGGACCTTGCCATCAAACGTGGCACTTTGTGTGAACCCGGATGAGACTTACTGTAAAGTAAAAGCAGCAGATGGTTTTACTTACTATATGGCAGAGGCTCTGCTTGATAAAGTATTAGGAAAATTAGCAGAGGAAGGCACTGCTGCTTATGAAGTGTTAGAGACCTATAAAGGTACGGATTTAGAGAGAAAAGAATACGAGCCATTATTTGACTTTGCAAAGGATATCATTGAAAAACAGCACAAGAAAGCACACTATATTACCTGTGACAGCTATGTTACCATGACAGACGGTACCGGTATCGTTCATATCGCACCGGCATTTGGTGAGGATGATGCGAATGTGGGACGTAAATATGACCTTCCATTTGTACAGCTGGTAAACGGAAAAGGTGAATTGACGGAAGAAACTGCCTATGCGGGTGTTTTTGTAAAGAAGGCAGATCCGATGGTGTTAAAGGACTTAGAGGAAAAGGGCCTTTTATTCGATGCTCCGAAGTTTGAACATGATTATCCGCATTGCTGGAGATGTGACACTCCGCTTATCTACTATGCAAGAGAGTCATGGTTTATCAAAATGACCGAGGTAAAGGATGACTTGATCCGCAACAACAATACCGTTAACTGGATTCCGGAATCTATCGGAAAGGGACGTTTCGGTGACTGGTTAGAGAACATTCAGGACTGGGGTATTTCCCGTAACCGTTACTGGGGAACACCGCTTAACATCTGGGAGTGTGAAGGCTGCGGTCATCAGGAGTCTATTGGAAGCCGTGCGGAATTAGCAGAAAAGAGCGGAAACCCGGAGGCTGCAAAGGTAGAACTGCATCGTCCGTATATTGACGAAGTAACCTTTACCTGCCCGGATTGCGGAAAGACCATGCGGCGTGTACCGGAGGTTATCGACTGTTGGTTTGATTCAGGTGCGATGCCATTTGCACAGCATCATTACCCATTTGAAAATAAAGAAGTCTTTGAAAAACAGTTCCCGGCACAGTTTATCTCCGAGGCGGTAGACCAGACACGTGGATGGTTCTATTCTCTGATGGCAGAGAGTACGTTACTGTTTAACAAAGCACCATTTGAAAATGTTATCGTATTAGGACACGTACAGGATGAAAACGGACAGAAGATGAGTAAGTCTAAGGGAAATGCCGTAGATCCGTTTGAAGCATTAGAGACTTATGGGGCAGATGCAATCCGCTGGTATTTCTATACTTCTTCCGCACCGTGGCTGCCAAAGCGTTTCCACGGTAAATTGGTGCAGGAAGGACAGCGCAAATTTATGGGTACTCTGTGGAATACCTACGCTTTTTTCGTTCTTTATGCGAATATTGATAACTTTGATGCAACAAAATATACGTTAGATTATGACAAGTTATCTGTGATGGATAAATGGCTGTTATCGAAATTAAATTCTGTTATCAAAGAAGCAGATGATAACTTAGCGAACTACCGTATTCCTGAGGCGGCAAGAGCCTTAGATGATTTCGTGGATGACATGAGTAACTGGTATGTCAGAAGAAGTCGTGAGCGTTTCTGGGCAAAGGGTATGGAGCAGGATAAGATTAATGCGTACATGACACTTTATACTGCATTGGTAGAAATCTGTAAATGTGCAGCACCGATGATTCCGTTTATGACCGAGGATATTTACCAGAATTTAGTGCGTTCCATCGATAAGAATGCACCGGAAAGTATTCATCTCTGCGATTATCCGGTGGCAAAAGAGGCATACATTGACAAGGAATTAGAGGCACATATGGACGAGGTATTAAAAATCGTTGTTATGGGTCGTGCCTGTCGTAATTCTGCAAACATTAAGAACCGTCAGCCAATCGGGAATATGTTTGTAAAGGCACCGGAAACCTTATCCGAGTATTTTGTAGAAATTATCGAGGATGAGTTAAATGTGAAGAAAGTAAACTTTACGGATGATGTGAGCAGCTATACCAGCTATACCTTTAAACCGCAGCTTCGTACCGTAGGGCCGAAATACGGTAAGTTCTTAGGTCAGATTCAGAAAGCCCTTGCAGGACTTGACGGAAATGCGGCAATGGCTGAATTAAAGGCAAAGGGAGTGCTTACGTTATCCGAAGTCAGCGAGGATGTGAAACTTGCTGAGGAAGATTTACTGATTACGATGACTCAGATGGAAGGATATGTGACAGAGGGGGATAATACTGTTACAGTGGTACTTGATACCAACCTGACACCGGAGTTAATAGAAGAAGGATTTGTCCGTGAAATCATCAGTAAAATTCAGACGATGCGTAAAGAAGCAGGCTTTGAGGTGATGGATAAAATCACGATTTACTATAAAGCGGATGCTAAAGTTGCCGATATCTTTAATAAGTACGGCAATGAAATCAAATCAGATGTATTAGGATTAGATATTGTAGCTGATAAGGTGGACG
The DNA here is from genome assembly GCA_029006795.1 of Clostridiales bacterium. Lineage (GTDB taxonomy): Bacteria > Bacillota > Clostridia > Lachnospirales > Lachnospiraceae > Roseburia. The sequence continues at coordinate 4,824 of JAQXGQ010000151.1, forward strand.
GTTACCAGAAAGAGTGGAATATCAATGGGGAGACCGTTCTTCTTGGAGTAAAAAAAGGAGAAGACTAATATGAGCCAGGAACTGAAGAGGGAAGAAATTGTAGACAGTGTCAGAGAGGGAGTGAAAATTCTTTACCGTAAAACCTTAGAGGAGGCAAACCAGCAGGAACTTTTCCAGGCGGTTTCCTATGCGGTAAAGGATATCATTATTGACAAATGGTTAGCAACGCAGCAGACGTTCGATAAGGAAGACCCGAAGTTTGTGTATTACATGTCTATGGAGTTTTTGATGGGACGTGCGTTGGGTAATAACCTGATTAACTTAAAAGAGTATGCAGGATTTAAAGAAGCATTAGAAGAAATCGGATTGAACTTAGATGAAATCGAAGACCAGGAGCCGGATCCAGCTCTTGGAAACGGTGGCTTAGGACGTCTTGCCGCCTGCTTCATGGAATCTCTTGCAACCTTAGGATATCCGGCATATGGCTGTGGAATCCGTTACCGTTACGGTATGTTCAAACAGAAAATCAAAGATGGTTTTCAGGTGGAAGAGCCGGATAACTGGTTAAAAGACGGTTATCCTTTTGAACTGCGTCGTCCGGAATACGCCTATGAAGTAAAATTCGGTGGGTATGTCCGTGCAGAGAATACACCGGATGGAAAAACACGTTTTGTGCAGGAGGGGTATCAGTCCGTGCGGGCGATTCCTTATGACATGCCAATCGTAGGTTACGGTAATAATGTCGTAAATACGCTGATGATATGGGATGCAGAGCCAAGCGAGTGTTTTGAATTAAATTCCTTTGATAAAGGGGATTACCGTAAAGCGGTAGAGCAGGAAAACTTAGCGAAAAACTTAGTAGAGGTGCTCTATCCGAATGATAACCACATTGCCGGTAAAGAGCTGCGATTAAAACAACAGTACTTCTTCGTTTCAGCCAGCGTTCAGCGTGCTCTTGCCCGCTACAAAAAGAATCACGATGATATCCATAAACTGCCGGAGAAGGTAACGTTCCAGTTAAACGATACCCATCCGACAGTTGCTGTGGCAGAGTTGATGCGTATCCTGTTAGATGAAGAGGGATTAAGCTGGGATGAGGCATGGGAGATTACTACAAAAACCTGTGCGTACACGAACCATACCATTATGGCAGAAGCATTGGAAAAATGGCCGATTGAAATTTTCTCAAGACTGCTTCCGCGTATCTATCAGATTGTGGAGGAGATTAACCGGAGATTCGTATTACAGATTCAGGCTAGTTTCCCGGGGGATAACAATAAGATTGCCAAGATGGCAATTATTTATGACGGACAGGTAAAAATGGCACACCTTGCCATTGCAGCCGGCTATTCTGTCAATGGTGTGGCAAGACTTCACACAGAGATTTTGAAGAACGAACAGCTTCACGATTTTTATGAGATGTTCCCACAGAAATTTAACAACAAGACGAACGGTATTACTCAGCGTCGTTTCCTGTTACATGGAAATCCGCTGCTGGCAGCATGGGTAACAGACCATATTGGAGAGGACTGGATTACCAATCTTTCTCACATTGAAAAACTTGCTATTTATGCAGACGATAAGAAAGCACAGCAGGAGTTTATGAATATCAAATATCAGAATAAACTTCGTCTGGCAAAATATATCAAAGAGCACAATGGTATTGAAGTAGACCCACGTTCTATCTTTGATGTGCAGGTAAAACGTCTGCATGAATACAAACGTCAGCTGCTGAATATTCTTCATGTGATGTATCTTTACAATGAATTAAAGGAGCACCCGGAAATGGATTTCTATCCAAGAACCTTTATTTTCGGTGCGAAAGCGGCAGCAGGCTATAAGATTGCAAAACTGACGATTAAATTAATCAACAGTGTTGCCGATGTCATCAATAATGACAGAAGCATTAACGGAAAGATTAAAGTGGTATTTATTGAGGATTACCGTGTTTCTAATGCGGAATGGATTTTTGCAGCGGCAGATGTCAGCGAACAGATTTCTACCGCAAGCAAAGAGGCCTCTGGTACCGGTAACATGAAATTTATGTTAAACGGTGCTCTGACCTTAGGAACTATGGATGGGGCAAATGTGGAAATCGTTGAGGAAGTAGGCGCTGAGAATGCCTTTATTTTCGGTATGAGCTCTGATGAGGTCATCGCCCATGAGAGAAATCGTGATTATGACCCAATGCAGATATTCAATCAGGATCAGGATATCCGCAAGGTGCTGATGCAGTTAATCAACGGCTTTTATTCACCGAATAATCCGGAACAGTTCCGTGACCTTTATAATTCTCTGTTAAATACCCAGAGTACCCAGTATGCAGATACTTACTTTATTTTAAAGGACTTCCGCTCCTATGCAGACGCACAGAAGCGCGTAATGGAGGCCTATAAAGATGAAGATGCATGGGCAAAGAGTGCAATTTTAAATGTAGCTCACTGTGGAAAGTTCTCTTCCGACAGAACCATTCAGGAATATGTGGATGATATCTGGAAATTAGAGAAAGTAACGGTAGTGTGCGATAAATAACAGATGAACTACGAAGAGGATGTCGAAAGGATGTCCTCTTCTATTTTACATGGGAAGTTGTAAAAAACAGGAACTGTCGATTTCTTTTATTTTAAAGAAAAAGAAATCGACAGTTCCTGTTTTTTAGAAAACTGATAAATGTTAGCGGTTCATCTCCGAATGATAACCCGTATTCTGGTGCTCGGCAATGATACCCTTAATTTCTTCTAAGTCAGTGCTTACCATATCTCCAATCACACTGTGCTTGATTGCTGCCATAGCGTTTCCATACTCCAAGGCTTTCTGACAGTCTTTGTATTTCAGATAACCGTAAAGAGCACCGGATACATAGGCGTCACCGCTTCCGATACGGTCAACTACATCAATATTGTTGTAGGGCTCTTCTCTGAAATATTTATCTTCGTTAGAAGAATAAATGATAGAGGTAAAATTATGTTTTTTTGGAGTAATAACCGTACGCTCCGTAGAGGCTACCACAGAAATCGGGTAATCTTCGCAGAAGGATTTCTGAATTTCTTCAATGGTGCCTGTTTTGCCGAAAGTCAGTCGCGCAGTATCTTCCGAACAGAAGAAAATATCTATATAGGGCAGAATGCCTTCGATGCAGCGCCTTGCCTCCTCACCGCTCCAAAGATTCGCACGATAGTTGACATCAAAGGAAATTAAAGTGCCGTGTTCCTTGAATTTTTTAATACATTCAATGGCAAATTTCTGCGCATTTCCGCCAAGACCTAAGGTAATACCACTGGTATGGAACAGGCGCGTATTATAAAACATGGTCTCAGGAACGTCGGAAATCTCGATATGGTTAATGGAAGAATGCTTTCTGTCATAAACCACACGCGGTTTTCTAGGGTAAGAGCCATATTCATAATAGTAAATACCGATACGGCTGTCATCAGAAGTGTCCTCAATCAGGTAATTCTCGCTGACACGGGACGCATTCAGCTGGTTTTTAATAAAGGCTCCTAATAGGTTGTTTGGAATTTTGGAGATAACAGCGGTTTTTAATCCGAGCTGTCCAATCTCGGCTGCAATGTTAAACTCTGCACCTCCTAAGTGTCTCATCAGCGTATCGCCTTGAGCGAGTCTGCCGTTAATCGGTGTGGAAAGCCGGAGCAAAATTTCCCCTAATGTGATAACGTCATATTTACGATCCATTGTAGATCCTCCTCAAAATATTATTATATAACATGAATACCAAAGGTATTCACTGGGTACGATAAATGATATGACAGAAAAAGTTTCATATATCATGGATATGAAGTATCTGTCTAAAGCGCAACAATAGATGTGAATGTATGCCGCTAATATAAAACTGAGTTTCATAATATGAAACGAGGTTCTATATTATGAACCCTCCTAGTGACATTATATAACAGACCGGAAAAATAGAAAAGTAAAATTTGAAAATATCACGAAAAAAAATAAAAAAAATTTTTTTTGCTAGAAATATTGCACAGAAATAAAAACATATTTGACATTCTGTATTTCGGTGGTATAATTAAAATATAAATTTTGAAACGCAGTTTCATATTATGAAACAGTATCTAGGAGGATTTAATAATGGCAAAGAAAGTCGTTACATTTGGTGAAATCATGCTTCGTCTTGCACCGGAGGGATATTATCGTTTCGTACAGGCTACTTCTTATGGTGCATCCTACGGCGGTGGAGAGGCAAACGTTGCTATTTCTTTAGCAAATTATGGTATGGATGCAAGTTTTGTTACAAAACTCCCTGCTCACGAGATCGGACAGGCAGGTGTGAATTCTTTAAGACAGTATGGTGTCGATACTTCTAACATCGTTCGCGGTGGAGACAGAGTTGGTATCTATTTCTTAGAGAAGGGCGCAAGCCAGAGACCATCTAAAGTTGTTTACGACCGTGCAGGTTCTTCCATTGCAACCGCAACAACTGCTGATTTTGACTGGGATAAGATTTTTGAAGGTGCTGACTGGTTCCACTTTACCGGAATTACACCGGCTCTCGGCGATAATGTAGCAGCTATCTGCTTAGAGGCTTGTAAAGCTGCAAAGGCAAAAGGTATCACCGTAAGTTGTGACTTAAACTACCGTAACAAATTATGGTCAAAAGAGAAAGCCGGACAGGTTATGGGCGAGCTTTGTAAATATGTAGATGTCTGCATTTCTAATGAAGAGGATGCAAACGACGTATTCGGCATCAAATCTGAAGGTACAGAAGTTACCGCAGGTGAGTTAAATAAAGAAGGATACAAAGAGGTTGCTCAGAAATTAACAGACCGTTTCGTTTTCAAGAAAGTAGCAATCACATTAAGAACCTCCATCTCTGCAAACGATAACAGTTGGGCAGCAATGCTTTATGAAGATGGACAGAGCTACTTCTCTAAAGAGTACTTAATGCACATTGTTGACCGTGTAGGTGGTGGAGATTCCTTCGGAGGCGGATTCATTTACGCTTGCTTAAATGACTATGCTCCACAGGACACCATCGAGTTTGCAGTAGCTGCAAGCTGTCTGAAACACTCCATTGAAGGAGACTTCAACATGGTAAGCGTTGACGAAGTTAAGAAATTAGCAGGTGGAGATGCTTCCGGACGTGTTCAGAGATAATTTTTAGTATTGTTAATTCCTTTCCCTAATTTAATATATGATTGCGGTTGCTTCCCAAGCGGCTGCATAGGCACAATGATTTTACCCATTTAAGTTGTGCTGTCAAAGAACTGCCATGTTTGTGGCAGTTCTTTTTTATCGTATAGGAAACTTCGTTCCCTATACGACAAAAGCACTCCGTGCGAGATGTTTGAAATATATTGACATATATGAATATAAGATTATAATAACAAATAGAAGAATATCAATATGTCGGAGGCATACTCATGGAAAATAAGAAGATGGCTGCTATGTTCAAGGCATTTGGGGATGAAAACCGCATACAGATATTGCAGCTGTTAAAGGACGGAGAAAAATGTGCCTGTCATCTTTTAGAGGGAATGAAAATTACACAGCCGACACTGTCGCATCATATGAAGCTTCTATGTGATGCTGGTATCGTAACAGGAAGAAAAGAAGGCAAGTGGATGCACTATTCCATTTCAGAGAAGGGACTAAGAGAGATGGAGGAATATTTGGCACAATTAATACCAGAGAAGAAAAGTGAAAAGTCGTGTTGTAAAAAGTAAGAATGGTTAGGAAAATTTTTTTACACGACTAATTATATACATAAAATATCGAAATATTTCAATACGTGAATGTTTGATAAAGGGAGAGACATTTTATGCAGATAGTAAAAGTAGGATGGAATTTTTTTCAAAATGAAATTTTAGGAATGAAGTGGCTGAACAGACTGATAGAGAGGGGCTTAGAAAAGACTGGTCTTGACACAGAGGGCAGATTAGGTGGCAGTATACAGTTTTTTATCTATGATGTAATTAAAATTATGATTTTGCTTGGAATATTGATTTTCATTATTTCCTATATTCAGAGCTATTTTCCACCGGAAAGAACAAAAAAAATTCTTGGGAATTTTCATGGGATTTGTGCAAATATGATAGCTGCGTTATTAGGAACGGTGACGCCCTTTTGCTCCTGTTCCTCCATCCCATTGTTTATGGGGTTTACAAGTGCAGGGCTGCCGCTGGGAGTTACTTTTTCCTTTCTGATTTCCTCTCCAATGGTGGATTTAGGTTCATTATTGCTACTTATGAGTATTTTTGGGTGGAAAGTGGCGTTTGTGTATGTCATTGTGGGGCTTATCATAGCAGTTGCAGGCGGAACTTTGATTGAAAAATTGCATTTAGAAAGTCAGGTGGAGGAATTTATTCGAAATGGACATTTCATGGAACTCCCACAGGAGAAGTTAACGCAGAGAAACCGGGTAAAATATGCATGGGAGCAGGTGATGACCACAGCAAAAAAGGTTGTACCATATGTCCTTGCGGGAGTTGCTGTTGGAGCATTGATTCATAATTGGGTACCGGAGGAATGGATTGTGAAAATATTAGGAACAGGGAATCCGTTTGGAGTAATGATTGCAACTATCTGTGGGATTCCGATGTATGCGGACATTTTTGGCTGTATTCCGATTGCAGAGGCATTGCTTGCAAAGGGGGCAAAGCTGGGTGTGGCATTATCTTTTATGATGGGAGTTACAACCCTCTCGTTTCCGTCAATGATTATGTTAAAAAAAGCAATTAGAACAAGGCTGTTGACAGTCTTTATTGCAATTTGTACAGTGGGAATTGTGATTGTGGGATATTTTTTTAATGCGGTTCAATATTTATTAGTATAAGGTGCTTTATGTATGGGAAACAAAGCGGATTGAAAATATCCGGTTTTGTATAAAAATTTTAGGAGGATTGAAAGATGTCATTATTTAATTTTGGAAAGAAAAAAGAAGAGGTAAAGGAAGAACGTTGTTGTAGTGGGGTGGGGAATTCTCTGGTAAGTATTAAGGTACTTGGTGCCGGTTGTAAGTCATGCCACGAATTGTATGAGAATACAAAGGAAGCAGTAAAAAATGCAGGTCTGTCTGTGGAAGTGGAATATATTACGGATATGGAGAAGATTATGGGGTATGGTGTTATGAGTATGCCGGGACTGGTTGTGAATGAGAAAGTTGTTTCCATGGGAAAAGTACTTAAGGTAGCAGAGGTAGAGAAATTATTACGTGAACTGGGATATTAGGAGAGAACAGAATATGAAAAAAGTGGCATTCATTTGTGTCCACAACTCTTGTCGCAGCCAGATAGCAGAGGCATTAGGAAAGAAGTTAGCCGCCGATGTCTTTGAGAGTTATTCGGCAGGAACGGAACTGAAAGACCATATTAACCCGGATGCAGTTCGTATTTTGAAGAACTTATATGGAATAGATATGGAGAAGACACAGTATAACAAACTGATTACAGATATTCCGAAGCCGGATGTGGTGATTTCCATGGGATGTGAAGTGGGATGTCCTTATATTGGCAGAAACTTTGATGCAAACTGGTCACTGCCTGACCCAACAGGACAGAGTGACGAGGTGTTTGAGGAAGTAATAAAAAGGATTGAGGAAAATATTTTAGAATTAAAGATGAGACTTTCTTAATGATAGAAGCGTTACAATTATATGTAGATGCCTGTAAAAAGACGGAGGAAAGAAATGACATAGATTAGCAAACGAAAAAACCTTATCGTTTGCACCTGAGAAAATAAGGCAGTTAGAAAACAATCTGACGGACTATTACCCGGAGGGGGAGGAATTAAAAGATATTTTAGGAATTTATCCGGTGGCTGACAGGGAGAGTTATGTATATCACGATATGAAAACAGAACATTTGCTTTGTGTGTTATAGGAAAATGAGGCGACGGAGCTTTTCCACCGCTTCTTTTTTTAAAAAAGTGATTAACACTAGACTTTGGGATAGTTCCATTTATAAAACAAAATGGTATAATTAAAGCATGTAAAATTCATACATATTTCGGATGGGAACTTTTATGTTGATTCAATATGAGAAACTTGAGGAGAACAAGCGCAAAGAGGAAAAGGTGTTGAGACATTATGAAGAAGTATATCAAGTTGATATGGGCTATCTTTTTTATACAACTGATAGTAATAGCCATTGTGTTTAAAACCGCAAAGGTGGATGACATGACTTTAGCAAAAGGCAAAGTACAGTCTTTTAATACAGGCTGGGTACTTATCAGGGAAGATGGTACAAAGACCGATTTACAGGAATTACCGTATAGTGCCACCAGCCGGCCAAATGAAAAAGTCATCATTCAAAACACGATTCCAAAGGAGTTTTGGGGAGAGACGCTGACTTTTTTGTCTGCTGACAAAACGCTAAAAATTACAGTAGATGGAGAGGAAATCTATACCTTTGGGTTGAATGATGAGAGATTGTTTGGAAGCACGCCTGGAAGTGTGATAGTATTTGCTGATATACCAAAGGATTGCCGGAAAGGGGAAATAGAGATAGAAATGAGTTCTCCTTATTCTAACTATGCCACCTATATTACAGAAATATCTGTTGCCAGAAGAGATGTGGCAATTCTTCAGTTTATAAAGCAAAAAGCACTTGATATTGTTGTGACCATGATGATTCTGATTGTTGCCGTGATTCTATTAATATTGGCAATCATACAGAAAATGTCTCTCAAGAGGATAGGCGGTGTGCAGTATTTAGGCATCTATCTGTTACTTATGAGTATTTACTATCTGATAGAGACAAAGGTGCCGGAAGTATTTTACGGAAATCAGACATTATATTCTAATCTAATCTTTATCATTCTGATGACAGTGCCTCTTTTTTTGGAGACATACTGTTATGAGGCGATGCCTGAATTTCGGAAAACGATATTAATGACGATGCTGGCTTCCGTAGTAAACGTAATCATTCAGCTGGTTCTTCAAATGAGCGGATATATGGATTTTATGGAGATGTCATTTGTTTCTCATGGAATTATTGTATTGCTTATTTTTGTGATTGTGGTGGCAGTAGGAAGAAATGTTAGGAAAGAGATAAATCTAGAGACAGGTATGGGACTGATTGGAATTATCTGTATGATGCTCAGTGTATTTATTGACATTTTGAGAACCTATATTATAAAGATTGGAGATTTAGGGAAAGCAAGCAGATATGGGGTATGTATTTTTGCAATTTGCACACTCATTATTTATATGCGTCAAATGATGCAGGAGCATGTGGAATTTGTTGAGCAGGCAAAAAATGATGCTATTGCAGCAAATGTGGCAAAAAGCCTATTTCTTGCAAATATGTCCCATGAAATCCGCACGCCAATTAATGGAATTATAGGGATGGATGCCATGCTCTTGAAAAATTGTGATACTTGTAATCCAGAAGAAATCAGAGAGTATGCCAAAAATATTCAAAGTGCCAGTCAGACCTTATTGTCCATTGTCAACGATATTTTGGATATATCTAAAATCGAATCCGGAAAAATGGAAATTATTCCGGTGGAGTATGAATTATTCTCGATTCTGAATGATTGTTATAATATGACCAAAGCCAGGGCAGATGCGAAAGGTTTAGATTTTGAAATGGAAATTGATTCGAATGTGCCATCCGTTCTTTACGGAGATGAGGTTCATGTCAGACAGATTATCAATAATTTTCTGTCAAACGCTGTGAAATATACGAAAGAAGGAAAAGTAATTCTTCGTATGGGATATGAGCAGACGGAAGGGAAAAAGCTTCTATTAAAAATAGAAGTAGAGGATAGTGGCATTGGCATTAAAGAATCTGATTTAGATAAGCTATTCCTGAATTTCACAAGAATTGACGAGCAGAAAAACCGCAACATCGAAGGAACAGGATTAGGACTTAGTCTTGCGAAAAATCTGGTTGAATTAATGGGTGGAGAAATCCATGTCAAAAGCGAGTATGGGAAAGGCTCTGTTTTCGCAGCAACCATTCCTCAGCACATTGTGAATGCTGAACCGTTAGGTGATTTTACACAGAAATATGAGCAATTTATTCACTCAGCAGAGACGAATCAACATGTCCTGATGGCACCAGATGCCAGAATCCTGGTAGTGGATGATGTAGAGATGAATTTAAAAGTAGCGCAGAACTACTTAAAGCAGACAGGCGCAAAGGTTGAACTTGCAGATAGCGGAGAAGAATGTCTGCGCATGATTCGTCTCAAAAAGTATGACATTATCTTTCTTGACCACATGATGCCGGAAATGGATGGAATTGATACATTGAAAGCGATGAAACAATCAAAAGAGCATCTCAATGTGGAAACACCGGTAGTTGTATTGACGGCAAATGCAGTTGTGGGTGCAAAGGAGAAATATGTTGAGGAGGGTTTCACAGATTATTTATCAAAACCGATTCGTGAGGAAGAATTGATGGAAGTGTTGCAAAAATATTTGCCAAAGGAGTCGGTAAAAGGGGAGGAAAAGAAAGATACACCAAAAAAGAGTGGGACAAAGACATTAGAAGAACGATTCCCATCCTTGAATGTACAAGTGGGAATGAGATGTTGTATGAATGATGAAAATTACTTTTTGGAAATGATTCAGATGTATATCAGCGGAGATAAAAGAGAGTTATTGAAAAAGGAGTATGCCGAAGAATCATGGAAAAACTATGAGATATATGTGCATGCGGTAAAGGGCACTTCGTTAAATATCGGTGCAGAGGCATTATCGGAACATGCAAAAGCTTTGGAGTTTGCAGCTAAACATGCTGACTATCAGTATATCCATGAACACCATGATGAGGTAATGGAAGAGTACGGAGAATTGCTTGCAGAACTTAAAAGGGGATGCAGCGAAGAGTAACACGAAACTGGGAACCAGTTTCCTTTATAAAGAAGAACGGTATAATGAAAGCACATTTTTAAAAAGTAGACATAGAAATGAGGTGAAGAAGTGCCTATTTCAAGACAAGAACGGTTAGAAAATTTTGATAAAATACACTATGTAAGACCGCATTTAGCTTACAGCAAGATGAAAATAGCGGAAGAAACAAAAAGGGCAGTGTGGCTATGCGGGGTTACAGGCTACGGGAAAACAAGTTTTGTCAATTCTTATTTTGGCACCCGGCATATTATCTATTTTTCTGCAGAACAATTACAGATAGAAGAATTACAGGAGCTTCAGAGCGAAAGCGGTACGGTGGTTATTGATGATTTGCAGTCACTTTTGTTTCTTGATGTATATCAGGATATTTGGAAAGAGATAGAAAAACTTGCCATGAGAAGTGATATATGGCTGGTGTTAGTTTCCAGAGGAAGAATTCCGAAGTGGCTGTATGGTGTTTCTATCAAGAAACCGTTTGCAATCATAGAAGAAAAAGATTTAGAACTTTCCGATTCAGAGGTAAAAAAACTTCTTGCAAACTGGGAGGTATCACTGCCTGAGGAACAGAGGACAGACCTTGCGGAAAATGCGCAGCATAATGCCCAGTATATTGGAATGACGGCAGTTCATCTTGCAAAGGGAGAGGCATATCAGCCGTCGTTACTAAAGGTGGTACAGCAGCAATACTGGGATTATCTGGAGGTGCATGTTTACGAGCAGTGGGAGCCGCAAATGCAGGATTTTCTGCTAAAACTTTCTGTGGTGGATTGTTTTACGATTCCGATGGCAAAGATGATTACCGGAAGAAATGATGTGGAATATATGCTGCGGCAGGCAATGGAAATCGGTAATTTTCTGATTGAGTATATGGAAGGTGATTTGCACAGTGATAACCCGGATTATGCAGTGTATGAAATGCGAAAGCCTATGCTGCGTTCTATGAGAAGGTGGATGAATAAAAAGTATGACGAATCTAAGATTAAGATGCTTTACACCAATGCCGGATTATATTATGAACTGAGTAATGAGCCACTTATGGCGCTTGATATGTATCAGAAAGGGGGAGCCACAGACCGAATGATTTCCCGGCTTGTTGAAAATGCAAGGATAAATCCGGGAACCGGTTATTATTTTGAACTGCGCAAATATTATTTTGCCCTGCCAGATGAGGATATCAGGAAAAGTCCGGATTTAATGAGTGGCATGTGTATGCTCAATTCTCTGCTCTTAAATCCGGAGGAAAGTGAGCGCTGGTATCAGGAGCTGAAAACTTATGCTGAAGATCATACGGGTAGTTTGAAACGTCATACGAAATCCTTGCTGTTATTTTTGGACATTTCATTGCCACACCGTGGTTCTGTGGATATGATAGATATTTTAAAGCATGCGGGAACACTTTTGCAAAATAGAAAGACGGTTTTGCCGGAACTTTCAGTGACATCGAATCTTCCTTCTATGATGAACGGAGGTAAGGATTTTTGTGAATGGTCAAAAAAGGATACAGAACTGGCGGAAAGTATTGGTAAACTGGTGTCCTTTGTACTTGGAAAATATGGAAAAGGACTTGTGAATTTGGCGCTTGCAGAGAGTTTCTTTGAGAAGGGAGCAGACCGTTATGAAGTAGCTTCCCTGATAGCAAACGGCAGAATGCAGGCGGATAGCGGAGGTAAATTAGAACAGGTCTTTGTGGCAGATGGTCTGATGGCATGGCTTTCTGTGTTTGACGGAAAGCTATCGATTGCGAAAGACCGGCTGGAAAGTTTTTATAAAAAAGCAGAGATAGAACATGCAGATAAGATGCTGCCGAATATTGAGACCTTTCTTGTACGTCTGGAACTTTACAGTGGCAATATGTCAGCGGCACTTCAATGGATGGAGATGGCACCGGATGAGAATGTGGAGTTTGTTACGTTTGATCGTTTTCATTATCTCACCAAGGTACGCATCTATCTTTGCACAGGAAAATATGAACTGGCGGCAGAATTGTTACAGAAGCTGTTATATTATGCAGAGATTATGAAACGTACATATATCCGTATGGAATGTGAATTGCTGCTTTCCATCACACAGTATAGAATGGGATATGAAGGCTGGGATGATACTTTGATAAAGTGCCTGACAGAGGTGGAAGAATATCATTTTGTGCGACTTGTCGCGAGAGAAGGTGCAGCGGTAGAAAAGCTGTTAGGCAGGACTGCTTGGCAGGAAAAGGATCAACAGTTTAGAAAGCAACTCACGGAAGAGTCAAAAAAAATGGGAAAGCTGTATCCTGCTTATCTGAAAGAAAATACAGAGGAAGTGACGTTAAGTGAGAATGCGTTGGCTGTTTTAAAATTACAGGCAGAGGGACTTACGGTGGTACAGATTGCAGAGCGTCTGCATATACAGGTGGGTACAGTGAAATATCATAATACGCAGACCTACCAGAAGCTCGGGGTGAAGGACAAGGCGAGTGCAGTGACAGAGGCATATAGACGAGGTATATTATAGATGAAAATAGCCCGCTAAAAGCGGGCATTTTTTATACTGTTGTATTTACACCATTGACAGCCGCATGTTCATCCTCATCCATGGGAATGACTAAACATTTCTGACCATCAATAATCTGAGAATGAATTTGTCCGACTTTTTCCGGTTTGACACGAAGGATAACATCATAGGTCTTAACAGCAGGAACATCTTCCCCGTCTGCGGTATCTTCAATGGGAAGGGAGCGGGTTTCCTCTAACTGCTGTTTTAGATTTTCGACCTGCTGCACCAGTTCTAATCGCTCCTTGCGTTTCGCATTTACCTCTAATAGTTTCGGGTCTACTAAATTCTCTGCCACAGGGACTTCTTCACCGAATACATCCTCATAGGTCTTTTCAATAACAGCTGCCTGTTCCTCGGAGACACCGCTTTCTTCTAGTACGGAAGAAATAGTGCTTAACGTCATAGGAACCGGTTCCGGCTCTGCAGTTTCATCCTCTGTGACAGGAATAAGGTCATTGATGTTGTCCTGAATATCTAGGAAAAGTGCTTCGCTCTCTTCATCGTCCTCTCCGATTACCTCTTTTACAATGCTCTGGAAGGTCAGCTTCTGTTCGGTGGCAGTAAATTTAGAATCGCAGCCTAATCCTGCTTCCATAAACTCCGCATGAGGTGTCTTGGTATCTCTGGTATAGAACATCACAGAGTGGATATCGGTACTTCTGTCGGTAAAAGCAGGGAACACGAAACCGGTGTCTGGAACTCCTACCACCCAGTCGCGGATACGGGGACCGATGCGGTTTTCATCTTCTCTGTAGCCAAGACCGGGTTTAGAAAGGGTGACCGGGCAGATGGCACAGAGCAGGTATTCGTATACCTCTTCCGATTCATCAAGTTTATTATTATCAGAGGTTTTTGTCATAACATCGTAGGCATCATGGAATACCAAAATCAGGTAATTGCCCACATAATTATAACTTTCAATGACTAAATCGTAAAATGCCTCCATTAATTCATCACTTTTTAAAGCACTTTCTCTAAGCCCCATCAAAAACTGTTGTCTGCCGCCGGGTGCTTCCTCTGTGATTGGAAATTCCAACTCTAAAATATTATTTCCGATGGTACCGGACATTACTTTTTTGGCAATTTCTAAATACTTGTAAAATTCTTCATCCTCTAAATTTAAGAAGGTTTCTCCGAAAGTAGTCACCTTGTTGTGGTCGGCATCCACATAACAGCCGCAAAGTCTTGTAAAGGTGCAGGCGTCCTTTTTGAACCGACGCTTTAATTCAAGAATATCTTTTTTATTCATATGTAGCTCCATTTCTGTACGGATTCATCCGTGTATTTGTGTCGGATGACACGTTAAATATATGTTTTTTTGGTGTACATTCATTAATTATAGTCGAGAAAAAATCGTGGTGCAAGTAGCAGGGAAAAATTTGTACAATTAGAGATATTTACAGATATCGGAGCAATTCATTGAGAATGGGCGGTAACTTTTACATAAATTTTACTGAAATATACCATTGAAATTTACAAATCCCTGTAATAATATAACACGTTTGAAAAACAAGAGATGGAGGAAGAAAGAATTTATTATGAAAAAAAGAAACAGAATACTTACCACGATGGCACTTACTGCAGGAATATCCGTATTGGCATTAGGATGTGGGCAGAAAAATAACAGCAGCAATGTAGGAAATGCAGCAGATAAGACAGATGTGCAGATTGCTGAAAACGGTAATGAAACATCTGAAAACAAGGAAGCAGAAAGTGGAGATACAGAAGGGGCAGTTGCTTTAAATGATTTGTCTTTAGACGAAATTATAGAGAAAGCAAAAGAAGAAGGACAAGTGGAGTCTGTCGGAATGCCGGACAGCTGGGCAAACTGGGGAGAGACATGGACAGAAATTGAGGCAGAATATGGGATTACCCATGCTGATTCTGATATGTCATCCGCAGAAGAGCTTCAGATGTTTGCTACAGAAGGTGAAAACGGAACGAAGGATATCGGTGATGTAGGACAGGCATTTGGAGCGCAGGCGATTGAAGAAGATTTGGTACAAGGATATAAAACTTCCTATTGGGATAGTGTCCCTGACTGGGCAAAGGGAGAAGATGGAAAATGGATGATTGCTTATACAGGAGCAACCACATTTCTTACCAACACGGATATCGTGGAGAACGCACCAACATCCTGGGCAGATATCAAAGAAGGCGATTACAGCGTTGCCATCGGTGATATTAACGGTGGAAATGCACAGGCAGCAGTGGTAGCATCTGCATATGCTTTTGGCGGTGATTTAAATAATCTTGATCCTGCTTTTGAGTTCTGGACAGAGATGGCTGAAAGCGGACGTATTAATACTTTAGATATTTTACAGCAGAATTTTGAAACAGGAGAGGTGCCGGTGGGAGTTATCTGGAGCTTTACGGCAATTCCTTATAAAGAGGCAATCACGCAGTATCAGATGCAGGCAAATATTCCTTCTGATGGTTCTATTATGAGTGGTTATGCTTCTGTTATTAACAAGTATGCACCTCATCCATATGCAGCAGCATTATCAAGAGAGTATATCTTTAGTGATGAGGGACAGGCAAACTTAGCATCTGCAGGTGCAATCCCTACAAGAACGGATGTGGAAATCCCTGCGGAAATTCAGGAAGCTACTTTTTCTTCTGATGCATATGCCAATGCTATTCCAATGGAAGATACGGAAAGTTATACAAAGGCTTGTGAGGAAGTAGTCAGCAGATGGCAGGAAGAAATAATTCCATTATTAGTACAGTAAAAGAAAACTTTTGCAGAATGAGGGAGGCAAAAAAGATGCCCCCCTTTTTCTGTTGTTGATACTGCTGTGAAGATGGAGGTTTATGTGATGAAAAAGAAAAATTGGATTTATCTGACGGCACTGCTGCCTTTTGTGGTGGTGACTTGTCTGTACGAATTGCTGCCTTTGGTTATGGTGGTGGTGAATAGTTTCGAGCCGGATGTGGGAACTGGATTTACACTGGAAAATTACGAGACTGTTTTTACAAAACTTTTATATCAGAAGGCAATTATAAACAGTATAAAAATATCCCTGATTTCATCTTTAGCCGGAATTGTAATTGCATTTTTTGGAGCGAGGGCAATTCATCAGGAGAAGGGAAAAGTAGGACGTTTTTTTATGATGATTTTGAATATGGTTTCTAATTTTGCGGGGATTCCCCTGGCATTTGCCTACATGATTCTACTGGGAAATGCAGGGCTGATGGTGCATATCGGGCAGACGCTTGGGATAGAGACCCTGGCAAATTATAATCTTTATACTTCAAACGGAATGAGTATGATATATGTGTATTTTCAAATTCCGTTGGCAACCTTGCTTTTGATACCTGCATTTGACGGAATCAGAAAAGAATGGAAGGAAGCAGCCATACTGTTAGGAAGCAGAGAAGGCTATTTTTGGCGAAAGGTAGGAATACCTGCATTAATGCCGGGAATCATGGGTACTTTTTCCGTTTTATTTGCCAATGCACTTGCCGCTTATGCGACGGTTTATGCTCTTATGATGAACAATATTTCCCTGCTTCCGGTACAGATTGCAGGAAGCTATGTGGGAGAGGTAAAGACAAAACCGGGGCTTGGAGGAGCACTTTCCGTGGTGATGATGATTCTTATGGTGCTTATGATTGGATTTACAAATAAAGTGTCTGCGAGATTTCAGAGAGGAAGAGAAAAGTCATGAAAAAAGGAAGAACGAGCGCAAGAGTGCTTATGAGTGTAATTATCATTTATCTGTTGATACCATTGGCGATAACATTCATTTATTCTTTATTTGAAAAGTGGACAGGCATCCTGCCGGAGAATTTTTCGTTGATAAGTTATGAAACGATTTTTACTGGCAGGGAATTTTTATTGTGTATTGCAAGAACTATGGTATTATGTCTGCTGCCGATATTGATAACTACGGTAATGATATTGCTGGCATTATTTGTATCTACAGTTTGTTTCCCCGGGTTAGAAAAATACATTCAGATAGTCTGTATGATACCGTATACGATACAGGGAATCATCTTATCTGTCAGCATACTTTCCCTGTATGTATCGAATGATGGAATATTAGGAAACCGTCTGGTAATGCTGTTTGGAGCATATTGTATTATTATTATGCCCTATATTTATCAGGGAATACGGAATGGTATGAGAGCAGTAAATGTAACAATGTTGTTAGAGGCGGCAGAAATGTTAGGAGCGTCACGGTTCTATACTTATTTTCGGATTGTAGTACCAAACATCCTATCTTCCATTGTAATATCGGCACTTTTAGCAGTGGGAATTATTTTTGGAGATTATGTTCTGGTACGAAATCTCTGCGGAACCTCGTTTCAGAATATGCAGATTTACCTGTATCAGGCGATGAAGTCTGACAGTACAAAGTCGAGTGCCGTATTTGTGGTGATTATGTTGATTACATTTTTGATTACTGCCATAGTGCTTAAGATGCAGGGAAAAGAAAATCAAAGGAACGGAGAAAGAGGATAATGGCATATATACAGTTTAAAAATATTGTAAAAAATTACGGAAGAAACGTCGTATTAAAAAATATTAACCTGGAAATAGAGAAGGGACAGCTTGTAACATTGCTCGGACCATCCGGCTGTGGAAAAAGTACCTTGCTGCGCTGTCTTGCAGGATTAGAAGATCTTACCAGCGGAGAAATTTATTTAGATGGAAAGAATATTACAAATTTGAGCCCGAGAGAGCGTGAAATGGGGATGGTATTTCAACAATATAGTCTGTTTCCGAATATGACCGTGGAGCAGAATGTGGCATTTGGCTTAAAACTAAAAAAAGTGGAAAAACAGGAGATGAAAGAGCGGGTAGACCGGATGATAGAGATTGTGGGGCTGAAAGATAAGAAGGCAAGTTATCCGTCGCAATTATCCGGTGGACAGCAGCAGAGGGCAGCGTTAGCGAGGGCGATTGTCATGGAGCCGAAGGTCCTTCTCTTAGACGAACCTCTTTCTGCTATTGATGCGTTGCTGCGAAAAAATTTGCAGGTAGAAATCCGCAGAATACAAAAAGAGTTAGATATTACTGCTATTTTTGTTACCCATGATCAGGAGGAAGCAATGGTGATGTCGGATGAAATCCATCTGCTTTATGAGGGCAGAGTGGAGCAATCGGCAAAACCGACGGAGTTGTATCGGAATCCCAAAACTCTGTTTGCAGCATCTTTTATTGGAAATTATAATCTGATTCCGGCAGAACGGTTTATGTGGCTTACCAAAGAGAAAGTAAAATGTGAACAGGTTGCCATACGTCCTGAAATGATACGGATTCATCCGGGGTATTTAGAAGAGGAAGATACCTATCAGATTCGGGGTATCATAAAAGAGAGTTTGCCCCACGGAAATATCCTGCGTTATACCGTAAACGCTGGGGAGCAGGAGCTGCATGTAGATGTTCTCTTTTCTGACGAGGAAGAATATCAACCAGGGAGCGAGTGTTATCTTTCCATAAAAAAAGGTGATTGTATTTTCTTGTGATTTTTCGTTGTATCGTTTTTTACTATACAAAAGATTTCTTAGCGGCTACAATACGACTAACAAATAAATCAAACGTATTCCAATCAGCCAAAGGTGTCTGTTAAATAACAGGCACTTTTTTGTTTTTTACAGGAAATAGTTTCTGCGAAACAAATCCATACAGGCTGATGGCACAAAAAAGATGGAAAAGATAGAAAAGGGGACGATAGCATGGCAAATCGAATTGAAGAACATCCAATATTAGGAAAGCAGGAAAAAGGTAGATTAGTGAAATTTTATTTAGACGGCAAAGAGATGGAAGGATATGAAGGCGAACCCATTGCAGCAGCTCTTCGTGCCGCAGGGGTGATGAAACACCGCTACACCAAAAAGGAACATAAGCCGAGAGGAATTTTCTGCGCCATCGGAAGATGCACCGACTGTGTCATGGTGGTGGATGGAAAGCCAAACATCAGAACCTGTGTTACTCCATTAAAAGAAGGGATGCAGGTACAAACCCAGGATGGTTGTGAATGACTTATAAAAACAAAATGAAAGGAATGAGCATATGAAACGTTATGATTTAATTATTGTCGGAGCCGGGCCATCCGGTTTATCCGCAGCCATAGAAGCAGCAAAAAGAGGATTAAAGGTCATCGTATTTGATGAAAATGAGAAACCGGGAGGACAGCTTTTTAAGCAGATACATAAGTTCTTCGGTTCGAAAGAACATAAGGCAAAAATCAGAGGATTTGTTATCGGTGAGCAGTTGTTAAAGGAGGCTTCAGAGGCAGGAGTTACCGTACGCTTAAATGCTACTGTTATCGGTATGTATATGGATAAAGAAATTGTTGTAAGAGAGGGAGAAGAAATCCATCATTACAAGGGAGACAGCATCATCATTGCAACCGGAGCAGCAGAAAACATGGTGACATTTCCGGGGTGGACATTGCCGGGTGTTATCGGAGCCGGAGCGGCACAAACCATGATGAACCTTCATGGAGTAAAGCCGGGAAATAAAATTTTAATGCTTGGTTCCGGAAATGTAGGACTGGTGGTAAGTTTTCAATTAATGCAGTGTGGCTGTGAGGTTGTGGCACTTGTGGATGTAGCTCCGAGAGTCGGAGGTTACGGCGTTCATGCGGCAAAGATGGCAAGAACCGGAGTTCCGTTTTATCTGTCCCACACGATTGTAGAGGCAGAGGGAGAAGATTGTGTTACCGGGGTTACCATTGCAGAGGTGGATGAGAAATTTCAGTTTATTCCGGGTACAGAAAAACATTTTGTTGCCGGAGATGTTTCCGGTATTGAGGAAGCAAGCTCTGCCATGATAGAAGGACGTATTGCAGGAGTGGCTGCGGCTTACTACTTAGGTTATATCGAAAAAGAGGAGTTAGATGAGAAATTCAAAGAAAATACAGATGCCCTAGAAGGGTTGCGTCAGGGTATGTTTGCTCCGAAGAACCGTGGAAAATTGATTGAAAAAACGGATGAAGGCATCGATGTTTCCATGAATCTTTAGAAGATGGCAGTGTGTTCGGGTATGAAGCGTTGGCAAGAATTACAAACGAACAGACAAGGTTTTCTGTTGAGGAAATGTTTGTGCTGGCAGAACGGTGCAGAAAATTATGGGAGTTAGAATATCTGTGCAGAAAAAAGGCCATGAAGGGGATTACAGATAAACAACTGGGGAAGAGAAAATTATTTTTAAATGTAGATCCTTATATTATCAATGATAAAAGATTTCAATGCGGAATGACGC
>JAQXGQ010000152.1 GCA_029006795.1 Clostridiales bacterium
AGTAAATGATGGCGATACATTAACAGACGTTGACACAGCATTTGTTGTTCCATGCGATACGGCTAATACTATTAAATTAGATGTTGATGATGTTGATGCAAGTGCTGCAGATTTTGATTGGACTATCACAAGTGGTAAAGAATATGCTACTTTAGATGCAGATGATGATGACAACGGCGTACAGGAGAATGAGGCAACATTTACACCGAATATGATCGTAAAAGATTATCAGACAGTTGATGTTGCCGTTACTATGACAAGTAAATTAAATCCTGCAACCAAAGCAACCAAGACGATTACTGCTTACATCACAAAAGAAGTAAATGTTCTTGCAGCAAATAAAATTGCTATCAATGAAGCAGCTGACGGAACAATTGCTCTTTCAACGGGTGATACAAAACAGTTAACATCAATTGTATATAGCAATCAGCCGACTGAGGATGGCGAAAGCTTTTTACCTGCAACTGTTCAGGATGTTATCTGGTCTACACCGGATACTGATGTAATCAGCGTAGATGCAAACGGATTAGTAAAAGCTATTGCAGCAAGCGAAGATGAAGTGACTGTAACAGCTACTTCTAAAGAGAAACAGGATCTTATAGCAGAAGTTAACTTCAAAGTTTCTGATATAGCAGCTGAGAGCATTGCACTTAGCGAGAGCACTGTATCCTTAGAAGCAGGAGCAGCTAAGAATGTAACTGTTGAAGTAAAAGGTGCTAATGACAAGGCTGCAACAAATCAGGCAGTTACCGTAGCAAGTAACAACGAAGCAGTAGCAACTGCAAAAGCAGCAGATGGTAAAATTACTGTAACCGGTGTAGCAGCAGGTACAGCAAACATCGTTGTAACTTCTGTAGCAAACAAAGACGTAACAGTTACTATTCCAGTAACAGTTACTGCAGCACCTGTAGCACCTACCAATCCTACTGAAGTTGCAGTATCTGCAATTACATTAAGCCAGAGCAGTGCACTTCTTTCCGCTGGAAAGACTGTTGCTTTAGCAGCAACTGTAGCTCCGGAAAATGCAACAAACAAAGCAGTAACCTGGACATCTTCTGATGCTAGCGTAGCAACTGTTGATGCAAACGGTGTTGTAACAGCTGTAAGTGCAGGAAAAGCAACTATTACAGCAACAGCTGGTACTGTATCAGCTACATGTGATGTAACAGTATCTTCTGTGAAATTAAATGCAAAGACTGTTCCATTACAGGTTAAGAAATCTACAAGCGCATTAAAAGCAACTGTAAGTGCAAAAGAAGACGCTGTAGTTTCTTGGAAATCTTCTAACACGAAAGTTGTTAAAGTAAATGCTAAGACTGGTAAATTAACAGCTACTAGCAAGACTGGTACTGCTAAGATTACTGTAACAACAAAGAGTGGTGCAAAAGCAACCTGTACTGTAAAAGTTCAGAAAGCAAGAGTTACCACAAAATCTATTGCCTTCGCAAAGAAATCTGTTTCTTTAAAGAAAGGTAAGAGTGTAAAACTTACAATCAATAGAAATCCTATTTCTGCAACAGAGAAAATTACATGGACTTCTTCTAATAAGAAAGTTGCAACTGTAGATAAGAATGGTAAAGTAACTGGTAAAAAAGCTGGTAAAGTTACCATTACAGCAAAAACTTCTAACGGAAAGAAAGCAACCTGTAAAGTAACTGTTAAATAAATGCGGTTCAAGAAAATCCGGCAGTGTTTCACTGTCGGATTTTCAATTTTTAAGAGTTCATTTGTGTCTGAAATCTTGCGTGTGATGGAATGTTATCTCTCTTAGCGGATAAACTAATAAAAAGCAAATTTTTTAAAGGGGAGGGCTATGAGAGACGAAGAAAAGATTCAGAAACAAAAAGATTTTCTGGTAGGTATTGCATACTGGGGAGTATGGGCTATGATTGCGTTCTTTTTTCTAAAGGCAGCAGGTTCGGTATTGCTGCCTTTTGTGATTGCATTTTTAGTGGCATGGATTTTGGCAAAGCCGGTGGATTATGTGGCGGGAAGGACAAAAATAAAGCGTAATATCGTTGCAGTGGCAGTGGTCTTACTTTTCTATGTGCTATTGGCATGTATCGTTTATTTTGCGGGAAGTCGTCTGGTGCGTCTGATTTATGATACTTTTTATGAGATGTCTTATTTCTTTTCGGATACGGTAATTCCTGTTTTACAGAGATTTTATGTATGGTTGGAAAAAATCCTCAGTGCATTTTCCCCTCAAATGGCACAGGGAGGCGGGCAGGTCACCGGTACGGTGGCACAAAATTCGTCCCCGGAAGTGATGGAAAAAGCCGGAAAAGTAGTATCAGGGATGGCGGCAGGCATTCCTGACATGATGATGAAAATATTAATTGCTGTAGTGGCAGCCGTATTTACGGAGATGGAATTTCATGAGATATTAAGTTTCCTGAAAAAACAGGTGCCGGAAAAGTATCAGAAAATGTTAAAGGACGGAAAAGACTATGTAACGGGAACATTGGGAAAATGCTTCTGGTCTTATTGCCTGATTCTGGGACTTACCTTTTTGGAACTCTGCGTGGGCTTGTATATTTTAAGAGTAGAGCAAGCTGTTGTAATCGCATTTATCATAGCGGTGCTTGATATCTTACCGGTGCTTGGCACAGGAACAGTGCTGCTCCCCTGGTCAGTGATAGCCTTTGCCTCGGGAAATATTCCTATGGGAGCAGGGGTGCTGATACTTTATCTTGTAATTACGGTGGTGCGCAATATCATTGAGCCTAAGCTGGTGGGACACCAGATGGGGCTATCTCCGGTGGTGATGCTGCCCTGTATGCTGGTAGGGTTGAAGCTTTTTGGAATAATCGGTTTGTTCATTGTTCCTATTGGTGTGGCATTTTTTAAAAGCCTAAACGACAGAGGAGTCATTCATATTTTTCGCGGTTAAAAAATGGACGGACGTTACAGGGAATGGTACCGGGTACAGTTTAAGGATATTTTAAGAGAACGAAGCCCCGATTGTTAAGATTTTCTTCTCTAAAGCCGATATTATAATAGATAAAGGGATTTATCGATTATGTCGGCAATGACAGAATTCAAGGAGGAAAACTATGGGGCAGATTAGTAATGTAGTGGGAACTTATGGAACAGACTATCAGTATCGTGCAGAACAGGCGAAGAAAAAGCAGCAGACAGAAGCTGTAGAAAGAATGGATCGCACTTACGGCAGAACCATCGGTGAGCCTAAGCTCAGTGAAAAGGCACAGGAATATTATAAAAAACTGAAAGCAAAATATTCCAATATGGATTTTATTTTAGTTTCTCCTGAGTTGAAAGAAGAGGCAGAGGCAAAGAAAGGAACCTATGCAAGTTCTAAAGAACTGTTGGTTCTGATTGATTCGGATAAGATAGAAAAGATGGCATCTGATGAGAATTTCCGTAAAAAATATGAGAGTATTTTAGATGGTGCCTCTATGCAGATGCAGCAGATGAAGAAGGAACTTGGCAGCAATGCGGATTCGGTAAGTTCTTTCGGAATGACCTTTGATGACAAGGGAAATGCGTCTTATTTTGCAGTGATAGACAAATCCTTAGCGGCACAGAAAGAGCGAATTACAGAGAAAAGGGAAGAGGCAGCAAAGGAGAAAAAGGCTGAGGCTAAGAAAGAGGAAGAAACGGAAAAGAAAAGGAAGGATGATACCACTACGGTTACCGCTTCTTCGTGGAAGGAACTTTTGAACAAAATAGAAGAGATAATCTTTGCTGACAGCAGGGAACGGACGTTGACCATGGAAGAAAAGGCAGTGGGACAGTCCATTGATTATACTGTATAAAAAATGTAAAGCAGGTAAAAAGGAATGTATGGTACAGTACTGATTGTAGATGATTCCAAGCTTCAGCGGATGATTTTAAAAGAAATTTTAAAGGATTCCTTTCAGGTGATAGAGGCTGCCGGAGGGCAGGAATGTTTAGATATTGTAGAACATAGTAATGGTAAAATTGATATTGTATTACTTGATTTAGTGATGCCGGAAATTGACGGATTTGAGGTGTTAAGAAAAAGACAGGAGTCTGCCATCTTCCGCGAAATACCGGTCATTGTTTTGACCATGAGCGAAGCTGCCGAGGATCAGGTCACAACCTTTGAACTTGGAGTGAATGAATTTATATTAAAGCCGGTAAATGCAGATATTGCAATTACCCGTATTTATAATGTTTTAAAGTCCAGACGGAGATTTGAAACTTTAAAAAAAGAACAGGAAGCGTGGCAGATTAAAGCAGAAAATGATGAGATGACAGGACTTTTGAATAAGGCCACAGTGGAACGGATGGTAGATGACATCCTTCTAGACATTTCTGAGAGGCTTCATGCTCTTTTAGTGGTAGATATTGATAATTTTAAAGCGGTAAATGATTTGCATGGTCATCAGATGGGAGACCATACGATTTGTGCAGTGGCAGATTTATTGTCTGCGAATTTCAGACAGTCGGATATTGTCGGAAGAATCGGTGGAGATGAATTTGTGGTTCTGATGCGAAATGTAGAAGATAAGGACATTGCAAGACAGAAGGCAGAAGAGATTATCCGTAGGATGAAATATAAACGGGAGCTTTCGATTCCTGATAATGTGACAGTTAGTATCGGATTGGCATTTTCCGATGGAGGAGAGACAGATTATCGCACCCTATTTCAAAAGGCGGACGAGGCGCTGTATCGCTCAAAAAAGGCGGGAAAAGCCAGATTGGCAGAGAGCGGAGATGAGCAGCAGTCAGTGGAGGATGAGAGCAGTCTGTCAGCACTTGTATGGAGTAATTCCAGAAATATTCACAGTACGATTGAATTCATTTCAGGAAACTATGTCAGAGTCGTGGACATTGGCTCTAAAGAGGCTTTGAATGCGGCACTTGACAAAGAGAATTGCCAGGTATCCGCAGTTTATGTGGATGTATCGGCGAGACAGGATGATGGGACGGAGGTCTGGGAAGTCCTAAAAAGAATGCCAAAACTATCAGAAATACCGGTTGTTGCTATCTGTCAGGAAGGAAATTTAGCGCAGATGAAAGCGGCAGTCGTTTCGGATACAATTTCTGATTTATTATTAGCACCGTTAGAACCGGAGCTGCTGCGGCGCAGAATGCACTATCATTTAGGGGATAATCGTTAAAAAAAATAAAAAAGGAAATTGAAGCCCCTGCATAAAACGTGTATAATAGACAAAAGAAAATATTTGACAGGGGAAAAATTATGGCAGAAAAAATCATTTTAACAGGTGACCGTCCTACCGGAAAATTACATGTGGGACATTATGTTGGTTCTTTGAAACGAAGAGTAGAGCTTCAGAATTCAGGAGAGTTTGACAAGATATTTATTATGATTGCAGATGCTCAGGCACTGACTGACAATGCGGACAATCCTGCAAAGGTACGAAGTAATATTATGGAGGTGGCGCTAGACTACCTTTCTGTTGGACTTGATCCGGCAAAGTCTAATATTTTTATTCAGTCCTATGTGACAGAATTAACAGAGCTTTCTTTTTATTATATGAATTTGGTGACAGTTTCCAGGTTACAGCGGAATCCGACTGTAAAATCAGAGATTCAGATGCGTAATTTTGAAACCAGTATTCCGGTAGGATTTTTTACCTATCCTATCAGTCAGGCGGCAGATATTACAGCATTTAAGGCAACTACCGTACCGGTAGGAGAAGACCAGATGCCGATGATTGAGCAGACGAAAGAGATTGTTCACAAGTTTAATGCAGTCTATGGAGAGACTTTAGTAGACCCGCAGATTTTATTGCCGGAAAATAAGGCGTGTTTAAGACTTCCGGGTACTGACGGTAAAGCGAAGATGAGTAAATCTTTAGGAAACTGCATTTATCTTTCCGAGCCGGAGGAGGAAGTAAAGAAAAAGATTATGTCCATGTTTACAGACCCGAACCATATCCGCATTGAGGATCCGGGTAACTTAGAGGGCAATACGGTATTTACCTACTTAGATGCTTTTTGCAATGACGGACATTTTGCAGAGTATCTGCCGGAATACTCCTGCTTACAGGAGTTAAAAGACCACTATACCAGAGGTGGACTTGGTGATGTGAAGGTAAAGAAATTCTTAAATAATGTAATGCAGGAAGAATTAAGCCCGATTCGTGCCAGAAGAAAAGAGTACGAAAAACGCATCGAGGATGTGTATGAAATTTTAAGAAAAGGCAGTGAAGTTGCAAAGGAAGAGGCTGCTAAAACTTTAGCGGAAGTGAAACATGCAATGAAGATTGACTATTTTGACACGGCGGAGTTTCTTGAGGAGCAGAAAGAGAAGTTTCGAGAGTAGTAAAAACGAGGGAGGGGTTCAAAACAGAACTTCCTCCCTTTGATATTATTTTAGAAAAGTGCCGTAATTTTGCCGGTCATCAATAATATATTCAATTTTTACACAGTTCTCTTCTTCTTTTATTTGAAAAACAAACCACAAATGAGACCAGAAATTAAGAACACGATATTTTGCCGGAACATGCCGTAGTCGGGCACAGCCAATGTGAGGTGTAGATTCTAAATATGTTATTTTGTCGTCAAAAGCATCCAGAAGCCGCAGGGCACACTCTTCCCCGTTATCTTTGGCACAACGAAAAGTATACTCTTCCAAAACGGAATTGGCGGCAGGGGAAATATCCACTTTATACATAGGCTTTCTCCCGTAATAAAGCGCGCAGGTTTTCAGAAGCGGTATGTGCCGGGATATCAGTAGCTCCTGCTTTTCTTAATTCTTCAATTTCTATTAATTTTTCTCTTAATTCCAACTGCTTTTCACGCTGGTCGTAGGCAACAATATCCATAACGACTAAATCGCCTTCCCCATTTTTTGTTAAAAATACAGGTTCCCCAGTTTCCTTACATAATGATGCAATTTCGGAATAATTTTGGCGAATAGCAGCAGAAGGTTTGATAAATGTATGCATAAATGAATCTCCTTTCATAGTAATATTTTAAACTAATTCTAATGATATTATACTATAAAGGATTGAGAAGGTAAATATAAATAAATTCACTTTACGGTTCACTTTACGTTAATCAGACACTGCAAATAACGGAAAGTATGATTTTGAAAAGGCTGTTATACTTCTTAATGAAGCAGTGGACTTAAATAACAAGGCTAAAAATATAAAAGATTTACAGGATGCGGCAGACTATTTTCTGAAAAACTGTTATAATGTAGGTATAAACTATG
>JAQXGQ010000153.1 GCA_029006795.1 Clostridiales bacterium
GACCTTCCACCATATCAGGCGCTTTTTCAGGATCAGGCTGTGAAGCAATTCCCTTGTAACCTTCCCCGGTGGTACGGGGTTTATTGGTATAGACTCTTGGAATAATAATCAGCTTGTCTGCCACTTTTTCCTGAATGGCGGTGAGACGGCTTACATAGTCACAGACGGAATCCTCGTTGTCGGCAGAACAGGGGCCGATAATCACAATAAAACGGTCATCCTTTCCTGTAATAACGTCAGAAATCATGGCATCCCGCTTTTTTTTCAATGCTGCAAGTTCCGGAGATAACGGGTAATTTTTTTTTATTTCTTCCGGGGAAGGCAGCTGGTTTAAAAATGTAAAACTCATATCATATTCCTCATTTCTACGCATAAAGAGTGTCATTATATGTTTCATAATATAGATGTGCAGTACAAAGACAGCACTTTCTTATATTAAAGGATGTTGTCATGGATGTCAAATGTTTGCATAATGATGATAATTGTTTTATAATAATAACGTCTTTGGGGAAAAGGTGTAAATGAGAAATATGGTATGTAATAAAGCGTTAGAAGAGGGAGAGCAATGAAACAATTAGTAGTCAAGAACAGGGAAATTGGAACAGGAAAACCATTGATATGTGTTCCGGTTATGGAAAAGACACGGGAAAAAATTATTACAGAAATTACTTATCTTACCGGAAGCTCTGCGGATATGATTGAGTGGCGGGTAGATGCCTTTGAGGCATTTCTTGATTACAATGCAGTGAGAGAAGTGCTTGAGGCAGTGTCACCGGTGTTGGGAGAAAAAATATTTCTCTATACCTTCCGTACCAAAAAGCAGGGAGGAGAGGCACAGGTGGACAGGGAGACTTTGAATGATCTCCATGACCTAGCAGCAGAGTCGGATTGTGTGGATTTGATAGATATAGAATATTTTGAAGAGGATAAGCCACTGCGAAAAATCAGAAGACTGCAGGAAAAGGGAGTGAAGGTGGTGGCATCCCATCACGATTTTGAAGAAACCCCATCGGTAGAGACTATGAGGATGCTTTTAGAGAAAATGTGTGTGGGCGGGGCTGATGTTGTAAAATTAGCAGTAATGCCGCAAAATGGAAAGGATGTACTGAATCTTCTGGAGGTGACAGAGAATTTTAAAAGGGAGAATGCCGATACGCCTGTGATTACCATGTCAATGGGAAAATTGGGGAGTATCAGCAGACTTTGCGGAGAAACTTTTGGTTCCTGTGTAACGTTTGGAGCAAATAAAAAATGCAGCGCCCCGGGACAGTATCAGATGCAGGACTTAGCGATGATACTCGAAGCTATTCATAAAAGTAATGAAAACGAAATATAAAAAATATATAAACATGGGAGAATTTTATTGACATAGATAAAATCCCATGTTATTTTTTTACGCAAGATATAGATAACAATGTTAAATGTTAACGAGGTGGTGAAAAGATGGATGCGATTTATCGAAGGCTGTTTATGACGATGTCACAGTTGCATAAATTACGGTTTGGAGATTTATTTCCTGATATGACCAAGATGGACGGTATGACATTGATGGCAATCGCTCATGCTAATTGTGCACAGAATGAGAAAATTACAACCTCCGGACTGGCAGAGGAAATGCAGGTAAAACCTTCTGCAATTTCAAGAACCTTGAAGAATTTAGAAGAAAAGGGCTTGGTTGAGCGGACTGTTAATAAAGCGGACAGGAGAAATACTTATGTAGAATTGACAGAAAGGGGAAATGTTGCATTAAAAGAATGTAAAAATACTGTGGATGAATTGATGGAAGCAGTGTTTGCAAAAATGCGGCTGGAGGATGTGGAACAGCTGACAAATTATTTGGATGAGCTGTTTCAAATAACAAGGACAGAAATTGAAATCCGATTACAAAAAAAAGAAAGGAAACAGGAAGATGAGTAAAATATTTAAGAATATGATTCCCTATTGGAAATCCATTATCATCGTTCTCGCATTGTTGGTGGTGCAGGCGTGGTGTGACTTGTCATTGCCGTCATACACGTCAGATATTATTGATGTGGGAATTACAAACAGTGGTGTGGAGCATGTAGTTCCGGAGGCGGTAACTGCCGGGGAATTTGAACTAGCGAAGCTGTTTATGACAGAAGAAGAATGCAGACAGTGGGAAAACAGTTATCGGGAAGATGGGGAAATTTATCGTCTTACCGTAGAAAAAGAGGATGAGTTAGAAAAGCTAGATGATACGTTAGCATTGCCTTTGGTGTTAAGCTATCAAATGTCTGCGATGGAAGAGGGAGCATTTAAGGAGGCTGTGGCAAAACAGTCCGGTATGGATACGGCAGTTCTTGATTCTATGTCAATAGAGCAGATTGGCGCTTCAATGGGAATTGAGTTGAAGACCTTTGAGCGGGAGACCGAGGATGATGACGGAAACACAGTGATGGAAAGATGTGTGGATATACGTCCTCTTTTTGCAGGAATGAAAGCAGCAGGACAACTGACAGAGGAACAATTGCTTAGCATGCGTGATACGATGGAGAACACGATAGATACAATGGGTAGTTCTATGGTGAAATCTATGGGAGTCGCCTATGCAGTTGCCTGTGATAAGGCAGTCGGGATAGATGTTGAAGGCACACAAAAGTCCTATCTTTTATCTGCGGGGCTTAAGATGATTGGCATGGCATTGTTGATGGGAATAGCCACGGTGTTGGTAGGTTTCTTTGGCGCCAGAATCGGTGCCGGTATCGGACGCGATTTGCGTGGAAAGATTTTCAAGAAGGTAGTCAGCTTCTCAAATGCGGAAATGAATCAGTTTTCTGCTGCATCTTTGATTACCCGGAGTACAAATGATATTCAGCAGATACAGATAGTTTCTGCAATGTTGATTCGTATGGTGGCATATGCTCCGATTCTTGGTATCGGCGGTATCTTAAAGGTGGTACAGACCGGAGCCGGAATGGGATGGATTATCGTGCTTGCTTTGATTGTGATTTTAGGTTATGTGATGCTCTTAGTGTCTGTTACTATGCCGAAATTTAAACTCATGCAGAAACTGGTAGATAATGTCAATCTAATATCAAGAGAGATACTGACGGGTCTTTCTGTTATCCGCGCCTTTGGGCGGGAAAAGAAGGAAGAAGAACGGTTTGATGTGGCAAACAAAGATTTGACGAGAACCATGCTGTTTACCAATCGTGTGATGACTTTTATGATGCCGGGTATGATGATGATTATGAATGTACTTACGGTAGGGATTGTCTGGGTAGCAGCACATAAAATCGACGCCGGAACCATGCAGGTAGGTGCAATGACTGCGTTTATTACTTATGCTATGATGATTGTCATGTCATTTTTAATGCTTACCATGATGTCTATCATGCTTCCGCGTGCGGCTGTAGCTGCAGAGCGTATCGACGAGGTGATACATACCGATTCTTCCATCAAGGATAAAGAGAATCCGGAAACATTAAAATCTCATCAGGGTTTGATAAAATTTTCAGATGTGCATTTCCGCTATCCGGGTGCGGAGGCAGATGTGCTTGAGAATATTGATTTTGTGGCAGAGCCGGGAAAAACAACGGATATCATTGGAAGTACTGGATGTGGAAAATCTACACTGGTGAACTTGATACCGCGTCTTTATGATGTGACTTCCGGTTCTATCACTCTTGACGGACAGGATATTCGTGATATTTCCATGTCAGACCTTCGGGAAGAAATCGGTTTTGTACCGCAGAAAGGGGTATTGTTTTCAGGAACGATTGCTTCAAACCTGAGGTTTGGAAAAGAGGATGCCACGGATGAAGAAATAAAAGAAGCGGCTGTAATTGCTCAGGCAGCGGAATTTATTGAAGAAAAGAGTGACAAATACGACAGCAGTATTGCCCAGGGTGGAAGTAATGTTTCGGGAGGACAAAAACAGCGTCTTGCCATTGCCAGAGCGATTGCGAAACAGCCGAAAATCTATATTTTTGATGATAGTTTTTCCGCATTGGATTTAAAAACAGATGCAGCATTAAGAAAAGCGCTTGCCGAAAAGGTAAAAGACAGTACCGTTATTATTGTAGCACAGCGTATCAGCACAATACTTCACGCAGAACAGATTTTGGTGTTAGATGAAGGAAGGATTGTGGGAAAAGGAACCCATGAAGAATTGTTAAGGAATTGCGATACCTATCGGCAGATTGCAAAATCACAGCTGTCGGCAAAAGAACTTGGGTTAGAAGAAAGTGAGGTGTCTGACAATGAGTAATGGAATGCATAGAGGGAGAAGAGGTCCTATGGGCGGTGGAATGCAGCCGGGAGAGAAGGCAAAAGATTTTAAAGGCTCTATAGGAAAACTCCTTGCTTATATAGGAAAATATAAAGCTGCTGTTGTGACGGTTATGATTTTTGCTGTCGGTTCTACCGTGTTTAATGTGGTAGGGCCAAAGATTTTAGGACGTGCCACTACAGCATTGTCGGAAGGATTGATGGCAAAGATTTCCGGCACAGGAGGAATTGATTTTGATAAAATAGGAAAAATATTACTCGTTGTGCTGGGATTGTATCTTGGCAGTGCTATATTCAATTTTATTCAAGGCTGGATTATGACCGGGGTTACTCAGAAAATCTGTTACCGTCTCAGAAAAGAGATTTCAGAGAAAATCAACCGTATGCCAATGAAATATTTTGAGAGCAGAACCTACGGGGAGGTGCTGTCAAGGATTACCAATGATGTGGATACATTAGGACAGGGATTAAACCAGAGTATCACCATGCTGATTACTTCCGTGGCAACAATGGTGGGAGTCCTTATCATGATGCTTAGTATTTCCCCGTTGATGACTTTGATTGCACTGATTATTCTTCCAATATCTATGGGGCTGATTTCTGTGGTAGTGAAACATTCCCAGAAATTCTTCCGTTCCCAGCAGGAATATTTAGGTCATATCAACGGACAGGTAGAAGAGGTGTATGGCGGACATTTAGTCATTAAGGCTTTTAACCGGGAAAAAGATACTGTTGAGGAATTTGACCGAACAAATGAAATTCTGTATGAATCAGCATGGAAATCCCAGTTCTTGTCTGGTATGATGCAGCCGATTATGATGTTTGTGGGAAACTTAGGATATGCAGCAGTAGCGTTTTCCGGTGGTTTGCTTGCTATCCGGGGAACCATCACTATCGGTGATATTCAGGCATTTATCCAGTACGTGAAAAACTTTACTCAGCCG
>JAQXGQ010000154.1 GCA_029006795.1 Clostridiales bacterium
AGAAGATAGAAAACGGCTGCTATATTGCAGGACTTTGCCTGCTTGCAGCGGTATTTTTGTATTTTCTCATATATAAGATTACAGGGTTTCGGATTGAAAAATATTTTTACCCCTGCATTTTCCACAAGATAACAGGATACTACTGTCCGGGCTGTGGTGGAACGAGAGCTGTCTACGCCCTTTTTTGTGGGAACTTGTTAGATTGCTTTCGTTATCAGCCATTTATCCCCTATGTGGTCATCTTTGGCGGCTGGTTCCTTATCAGTCAGACGATAGAAAGGCTTTCGAAAGGCAGGATTGCCATTGGAATGCGTTACCGTGACTGCTACCTTTGGATAGCATTAGCAATACTTCTGATTAATTTTCTGGTAAAAAATATGGCATTGCTGATATTCCACATAGATTTGCTTACAATGTGAAAAAAGCAATGCCACAGGTTTTCTGTGATTATTTGTAATTTTGCATGAGCGCATCATAATCAATGCCCATCATCTGATACATCTCCCGCATCATGTTTTCGAGCCCGCCATAATAAACGTTTGCGATGATAAGCGTATACGCGAACATAAGGATAATAATCCCCAGACTGACAGAACTTAAAATCAATCCAAGCTTTGCGCGGGAACCCATATGAATTTCACCTCCCCTTGAGAGCAAGGCAAATACGATTCCTAACGCACCACAGATAAGAGTGGGATAAACAAAACACATCGTGGAGAGGGC
Source organism: Clostridiales bacterium (assembly GCA_029006795.1). Taxonomy (GTDB): domain Bacteria; phylum Bacillota; class Clostridia; order Lachnospirales; family Lachnospiraceae; genus Roseburia. Next base: position 724 of record JAQXGQ010000154.1, read on the forward strand.
GATAATGCCCATCACCAGTGAAAGCGTCTCCATCCGTCTTGAACGGCGGTCATTTCTATAATATTGATAATCCATAAAAAGCCTCCAAGTAAATTCTTTTCTTATTCTATCATGTACCGCTTCAAAAGACAAATTAAAATCTATTTGTAATGTCCGTAAATAACTGATAAGATAAGATTTAGAGTGAAAAAAATATCAGATGAAAGAGGTTTAGCATGGACATTACTGCAAAAATCGCCGAAGAACTCGGCATAAAGAAATCCCAGGCGGAAGCTGCCATAAAATTAATTGACGAGGGAAATACCATTCCTTTTATTGCCCGTTATAGGAAAGAGGCAACCGGTGCATTAAATGACGAGATTCTTCGTAATTTATATGAGCGTTTAACCTATCTGCGCAACTTAGAGGAGAGAAAAGAAACGGTTTTAGCCAGTATTGAAGAACAGGGCAAGCTGACAGAGGAATTAAAAGCACAGATTTTAGCAGCGGAAACTATGGTAGTGGTGGAGGATCTTTACCGCCCGTATAAGCCGAAACGCCGTACCAGAGCCACCATTGCTAAAGAAAAGGGATTAGAACCGTTGGCAAACATCATCACATTGCAGATGATAAATACATCATTAACAGAGGAAGCAGCAAAATTCATTGACCCGGAAAAGGAAGTGGAGACAGCAGAGGACGCCATTGCAGGTGCAAAGGATATTATAGCAGAGAGCATTTCTGATGAGGCAGATTACCGCAGCAGAATCCGTGATCTTACTGTAAAAAAGGGACGCATTATCTCTACAGCAAAAGATCCGGAGGCAGAATCTGTTTATGAAATGTATTATGAGTTTGATGAGCCGGTGGCAAAACTGGCAGGACACCGCATTCTTGCCTTAAACCGAGGAGAAAATGAAAAGTTTCTTTCCGTAAAGGTGGAGGCACCGGTAGAAGATATCCTGCGTTACTTAGAGAAACAGGTCATTGTAAAGGACAATAAAGAGACTTCTCCTGTCTTAAAAGAGGTGGTGGAGGATGCCTATGACCGTCTGATAGCTCCGGCAATCGAGCGTGAAATCCGAAATGATTTGACAGAGCGTGCAGAGGATGGAGCCATTAAAGTTTTTGGCAAAAACTTAGAACAGCTTTTAATGCAGCCGCCAATCGCAGGACAGGTGGTGCTTGGCTGGGACCCGGCATTTCGTACCGGATGTAAACTTGCCGTAGTGGACCCTACCGGAAAAGTTTTAGATACCACCGTTATTTATCCAACGGCACCGCAGAATAAGGTGGAGGAAGCAAAAGCAGTATTAAAAAAATTAATTTCCAAATACCACATTACCCTGATTTCTTTGGGAAACGGAACTGCTTCAAGGGAATCGGAGCAGGTTATCGTAGACCTGTTAAAAGAAATTCCGGTAAAGGTACAGTATATCATTGTAAACGAGGCAGGAGCATCCGTATATTCTGCAAGTAAACTTGCGACCGAAGAGTTTCCGAACTTCGACGTTGGGCAGCGAAGTGCTACCTCTATGGCAAGGCGCTTGCAGGATCCGTTGGCGGAATTGGTAAAAATTGACCCGAAATCCATCGGTGTAGGGCAATACCAGCATGATATGAACCAGAAGAAATTAAGCGAAGCGTTGAGCGGCGTGGTGGAGGACTGTGTAAATAAAGTTGGTGTGGATTTAAATACTGCCTCGGCTTCCCTTTTAGAATATGTTTCCGGTATCAGCAAAACCATTGCGAAAAATATTGTCGCTTACCGTGAAGAAAACGGCAGATTCGACACTAGGGCACAGCTTTTAAAGGTGGCAAAACTTGGACCGAAAGCCTACGAGCAGTGTGCAGGTTTTATGAGAATTAATGATGGGAAAAATCCTCTTGATGCGACAGGGGTACATCCTGAGAGTTATGATGCCGCAAAACAGCTATTAGAGAAATTAGGATTTACCACAGAGGACATTAAAAACAGAAACTTAGACGGTATATCCAAAAAGGTTTCCGACTACAAAAAGCTGGCAGCAGAATTAAATATAGGTGAGATTACCTTGCAGGATATTGTAAAGGAACTCGAAAAACCGGCGCGTGATCCACGTGAGGATATGCCAAAACCCATTTTGCGCAGTGACGTTTTAGAGATGAAAGACCTGACACCGGGTATGACCTTAAAGGGAACTGTCCGCAATGTCATTGATTTTGGCGCTTTTGTGGATATTGGTGTTCATCAAGACGGACTGGTACATATTTCCGAGATGAGCGATAAATTTATCAAACATCCGTTAGAAGTAGTCAGTGTCGGCGACATCGTGGAGGTT
>JAQXGQ010000155.1 GCA_029006795.1 Clostridiales bacterium
TTTTTTGTTTTATAAGATAAAAAATTGACAGATAAAGACCATGATATTATAATGTATTTAGTAATACTAAATACATTGATACTTAAAAAGAGGACATATTTGCCCGGTGCGAATATGAGGTGAGAGATGAATGATAAATATGAGCGCCAGATGAAAAAAGGCGTGTTGGATATGCTGGTATTAAAATTGTTGGAGGAAGAGCCCAAATACGGGTATCAACTCATTACAGAAATGAAGGAAAAGAGTGACGGTACTTTTTTTCTGAAAGAGGGAACGTTATATCCGATTTTGTATCGCTTAGAAGATGAGGGGTTCGTAGAGAGCAAATGGAGCGAACCGGAGGGAAAGCAGGTGGCGAGAAAATACTATGTCATTACGGAGCAGGGAAATATGGCATTAAAAGAGATTTCTGCTATCTGGAAACAAATAAACAGAGGCGTCCGGCGGATTATGGAAGGTATGGAGAAGTAGTCGTGCCGGATTTTGAGAAAAAGGTGTGGGAAGGGAGCAGTTATGACGGCTGAGAAGTATGTAAATGAAATTGTAAAAAGAGTAAAGTGTGGAAAAGAAAAACGTCGGGAAATGAAGCAGCAGCTATTATCGGATATTTCCATAGCATTAGAGCAGGGAACATCTTTAGAGGACGTCATAAAAGAGATGGGTTCCGTGCAGGAGGTGGCATCTGAATTTAACGAGAATCTTTCCGAGACAGACCATAAAAAATATTCCGGAAACAAGAGGGTGAAAATTATTGCGATTGTTGTTTGCATACTTGTTTTAGTGCTCGCAGTAATATACTGGATTCTTCCTAAAGGAGCAGAAATAGGAACAAGTGGTGTATTTGAACAGGCAGTTGTGGAGGAACAGATAAAAGAAATAATACAGGAACTGAATGAGCAGAATTACGAAGCATTACAGGAGAGAGCCACAGAGGAGATGAAGCCGTATCTGACAGCAGAAACGATGGAAGAAGCGAAAAAACAGACCGCTGATGACTGGGGAGAGTGTAAGTCCTTTGGGACAGTATACATGACAGAAATATCACAGATGGGAAAACAGTCTGTGGTGGGAGAAGTGACGGTCACATACGAAAATGCAAGTGTAACATTTCGAATTAGTTTTGATCAGAACATGAAGCTGGCAGGACTTTATATGAGATAAAACTGTCAGAAAAATTTGCAGGACAAGGAGAGAAGAACGATGAAACTTATTGATAAAATGAATGGACCAATATGGATTGTGTATGGGGCTGCTATTATATGTGCAGTGATTTCTGTAATTTTTATTTCAGGAAATGGAAGTGGTTTGATTGCGGGATATAATACTGCGTCGGAGGCGGAAAAAGGAAAATACGACAAAACAAAACTTTGCAGAGTAGTTGGAGGCGGGACGTCTGTGGTAGCAGTATTGCTGTTGATAATGGCACTGTTTTGCAGGGAGCTTTCTGCAGATTTTATATACGTATTTGCAGGAGGCATTATCGTTGATGTTGCTGCTGTAATTGTATTGGTTAACACTGTGTGTAAGAAGTAAACGTTATTCGGATGAAACAGTAAAAAATAGAAAGGCAGGTACAGGCATGGGTTTTATCATATGGAGTATTGTAGGTGCAGTATTCATTTTTCTGGGCGTCTATGTGTATTTTTCTAAAAAAGAAAGAGCATTTGGTTTCTGGGCGAATGCTAAGATGTTTGAGGTAAATAATGTGAAAGCATATCATCATGCGCTCGGAAAACTTTATGTTGTATTTGGGTTGGTATTTATTTTACTGGGGCTGCCGTTATGCGCAGGACAAAATTCACCTTACATTATCCTTACGATTTTGGGATGTTTGTTTGAGATAATTGTGGCTATGGCAGTATATGTGGCGGTAATTGAAAAGAAATACAGGAAAAATTAGGGGGATGAAAATATGTGGTTTTGGATTTTTATGTTCATTTGTGATTTACTAATCCCGCTGCTTATGCTGGGATTTGGCTGGTGGTTTAAAGACCATGCACCTAAGACCATTAATGGAGTGTATGGCTATCGGACAACCATGTCTATGAAAAATATGGATACATGGAAGTTTGCCCACAATTACTGTGGGAAGCTGTGGTGGAAAATAGGTATTGGAATGCTACCTGTATCGGTGGTAGCGATGCTGTTTGTCCTAGGAAAAAGTGATGATACGGTGGGATGCGTAGGGGGCATTATCTGCATGGTGCAGTGTGTAATCTTGGTAGCGTCCATTTTTCCTGTAGAGAGGGCATTGAAAAAAAATTTTGATAAAGATGGGAAGAGAAGAGAGATTTTTAATTAAATCCATTACGGCAGGAAACTGCATCATTGTTCATTTCGAACATTTTTCAGAAAAGATAAAAAGTTATCATGTCAGAAAAATTGAAACATTGGGGGGAATAGGATATAATGAAAACAAATGAAGATGTAATAATGAAGGTGATTTCGAATGGACGGCAACAATGATAAACATTAATAGTGGGAAAAACGAGTTGCTAAAAGAAAAATGTAAGATACTAAATGAGTACTGTATTTTTGTGGAAAAAGTAAAAAGGAATCATAGAAGAATGT
>JAQXGQ010000156.1 GCA_029006795.1 Clostridiales bacterium
TTCCATCTCCAACAGTTCCCGTTGCCACAGCTGCTGCTGCATTGTCACCGGCTCCTGCTGCTACCTTTACCTTCGGGGAAATGCCAAGTTCTGACGCAATCTCCGGCAGCACCGTTCCCACACATTCATAACTCTCAAATAATTTCGGTAACATATTCTCCGTAATACCGCAGATTTCACACATTTCCTTTGACCAGCAACGGCTCTTTACATCTAAAAGCAACATACCGGAGGCATCAGAAACATCTGTGCAGTGTACCCCTGTCAGCTTATAAGCAATATAATCCTTCGGCAACATAATCTTTCTTATTTTCGCAAAATTTTCCGGCTCTTTATTTTTTACCCACAAAATCTTAGGTGCAGTAAAACCGGTAAAAGAAATATTTGCCGTATAATTTGACAATGTCTCCTTACCTATCACATCATTGAGATAATCGCATTCTTCCGTGGTTCTGCCATCATTCCAGAGAATTGCCGGGCGAATGACCTCATCTCTTTCATCTAATATTACAAGTCCGTGCATCTGTCCGCCAAAACTGATACCTCCGACCTCTGCTCCGTCAAAACCACTTAATAGTTCCTTTAACCCTTCCATCGTCTCCCGATACCAGTCCTCCGGTTTCTGCTCCGACCATCCGGGCTTTGGAAAATACAGCGGATATTCCCTTGATACAATGTTTTTTACGGTTCCGTCAGCCTCCATCAGCAACAATTTTACTGCGGAAGTCCCCAAATCAATTCCTATGTATAACATTCTGTTCTCCTTTTTATTGTGCACGTGCACATTTTCTATATCATACAACGGTTCTTCTGTTTTTTCAATATCATTTTTAAACAGTTTTCACTTTCCTTTTTTGTTCAAGTTTCACCCTGTAGAGCAAACTCAAGGGTTCTTCGTGCCCATGCACGGAAGTTGACAATTTTCCTCTGTTTATGATATGTTTAAAATATGTCAGCAGTTTTTTATGAAAGGGATTTTTTTATGGCAACTATGAAAGAGATCGCAGAGCTTTCCGGAGTTTCCCGGGGCACTGTAGACCGTGTATTAAACCACCGCGGTGTTGTAAATGCAGAAACAGAAAAAAAGGTTTTAGAAATTGCAAAGCTCTTAGACTACCAGCCTAACAAGGCAGGTATGGCTCTTGCCGCCCAGAAGAAGAAACTAAAAATCGGTGTTCTGCTTTTTGGCGCGGAAAACCCCTTTTTTGACGAGGTAATGACCGGATTGCAGAACAAATTAGAAGAGCTCTCCATCTACGGCTGTTCCACCTTTGAACGCAGAATCTCCTTTGATCTAGACAGCCAGCTTTCCACCATCGATGAATTAGTGGAGTTAGGGATTCACGGATTGATTCTTTCCCCTTACAATGACAAAAAAGTTCAGGAAAAAATTGATTTTCTCTGGAAAAAAAATATTCCCTGCATCACCATCAACACAGATCTTCCCGCATCAAAGCGTATTGCCTACGTAGGGAGCGATTACTATAAATGCGGGCAGACTGCCGCAGGACTGATTCATCTGTTTACCGGAGGAATTGCAAAAGTCGGAATTGTTACCGGTTCCCACAATGTACTCTGCCACGAGGAACGTATCAGCGGTTTTAAAGATTTACTTTTTACAAAACACCCGGGGATTCAGATTGTTGACATTGTAGAAAACGATGACGATGATTATAAAGGTTATGAAGCCGTTTCCGATTTGTTAGAACGTCATCCGGATTTATCCGTACTCTACTTTACCGCAGCAGGTGTCTATGGCGGGTGCCGTGCTGTTCTAAATGCCTCTTTACAAGCTCCCTTAAAGGTGGTTACCTTTGATGCAGTTCCTTCCACCATTGAAATGATGGAAAAAGGCATTATTTCCGCCACAATCTGCCAGCAGCCGGAGGAACAGGGTGCAAAATCCTTAGCCCTTCTGGTGGATTATCTTCTGACCGAAAAGCTGCCGGAGGAAACTTCTGTCTATATGGATTTAAGCATCAAAATACGGGAGAACTTATAGTTCTCCCGCTTAGCTATCCTTTTCCTGAAACAAATTATCTCGGGTAATATTATTCAGCCATTTTCCACTGCGGTAATGCTTAATTACCCATGGCCATTTTACAAATTCATCCGTACACAACAGAAAATATACCCACATTACAGGCAGTTTTAAAACAAATGCCGCAAGAAATCCAAGTGGAACAGCATAGCACCACATATCAATGGTATCACAGATGAATCCAAACCTGCTGTCCCCTCCGGCACGAAAAACACCGGCAATCAGAGTTGTATTCACAGCAGTTCCCATCACATAATAGGTATTAATTATGAGCATATATTTCAGATAATGCATCGCCTGTTCTGAAAGGGCAGCGTGTTGCAATACAAAAGGAGTAACTGCTAAAACGATACCTCCACCGATTGCCCCGGTAATCACAGTAAGTTTCATCAGTTTCTTTGCTCCCACTCTCGCTTCTTCCAAACGATTCTCACCAATCATATTTCCCAACAAAATCCCACCGGCACTTGCCATTCCAAAGCAAAGAATAGTTCCAAAATTTCGCACCACAACCACAAAGGAATTTGCTGCTACCACATCCGATCCTAAGTGTCCTAAAATAACAGAATACATGGAAAATGCCACACTCCAGCTAATATCATTTCCCAGTGCCGGCAATGACAGTCTGACAAAGTCAGAAAACAGTGCCCTGTTTTTCACAAACAGATAACGGAAATCTAGTTTTATGTCCTTGCTTAAACCAGACACCATAAAACATGCAAAAAGCTCTATCAATCTCGACAGAGAAGTAGCAATTGCCACACCCATAGCGCCTAGTTTTGGCATTCCAAATAACCCAAAGATAAATACGGCATTTAATAAAATATTCAACGAAAACGCCAGTATATTCATTGTTGTGCTGACTACTACCCTTCCAATGCTTCTAAGGACAGCCAGATAGACTTCTGTAATTCCCCAACACAGATAGCTGACACTCATAAAACGCAAATAAGATGCCCCTATGGTAATCAGCTCCGTATCACTAGTAAAGATACGCATCATACCCTCCGGGAACAGTAATGCCATTCCGGCAAAGCATATAGCAATAAGCATGGAAAATCGCATGGCTATGCCTTCTACCACCTGTATTGCCTGCATATCTCCTTTCCCATAATACTGAGCACACAGCATTGTCGCTCCGGTTCCTAAGCCATAAAATACCATAAACAGTATATTTGCATACTGGGATGCTAAAGATACCGCAGATATGGATGACTGTCCCACATAATTTAGCATCACCACATCGGCAGAACTTACCGCAGCACTCAGCAGATTTTGAATCACAATCGGCAATACCAATTTGAAAATCTGACTGTAAAAAATATCATCTTTTATTGCTTTTCTCATTTGCATTTCCCTCCCCCATTATGTTTATCATAATATTTTTTTCTTGTAAGCAAAAAACCCGAAAGCCTATATCTCAACGCTTTCGAGTTTCTTTTAATAGCAGGGGATGAGAGAATCGAACTCCCACCAAAGGTTTTGGAGACCCCTATCATACCATTTGACCAATCCCCTATATTTTATAAAAATGACGTAGATTGGTACGTCATCTCTTACTATATATGATATTATGCAAAAAAACAATAGATTATTCTAATAAATTTTTGTACCTTCAAAACTTCATACAGATTTCCGAAAACCTTTTTGGTCAAGCCCTCGATCTATTAGTAACAGTCAGCTCCATGTGTTACCACACTTCCACCTCTGCCCTATCTACCTTGTAGTCTTCAAGGGATCTTACTTTCTTATGAAAGGGATATCTCATCTTGAGGGGGGCTTCA
>JAQXGQ010000157.1 GCA_029006795.1 Clostridiales bacterium
AGTGTTAATTCTTCTGTTATTTTTACTCTTCTTGAACTACCATATTTATTTTTTATATTTCTAGCCTGTTTCCAAGCGGAATATGTTGCAGAAGCTATTGCACCTGCGCCACCACAGCGAAATGTAACATTTTTAAAAGAAATATCACCATCTATACGCTCTATTTTCTGATAAATCTCTTTTTTCTCTTCGGACTGCTCTCTCTCATAATCTAAAATTTCAGAAAGACGCTTCATGGATATATTGGCTTCCTGAATGGAAAGCTGTAATCCCACCAGATTACTGACAGGTTCCGTAAAATATCCCGCCAATGTGGTGAATGCCATCATGCTTCCAAGTGTAAGATTACCCTGTATCACCTGCATAATTCCGCAATACATTAATACCAGATTTCCGGCACCAGAAATCACACTTGAAATCGTTCCTTGAATATTCGAGAGCATACTTTCTTTATAACTGATTCGTAGAGACTTTATATACTCTCGTTCAATATTTTCTAATTCCACTTCCTCGTTGGCATTCCCCTTAATCGTTTCAACCGCCCGAAGTCCCTCTATAATCTGAGAGTTAAGAACAGATGCCTGCTGCATCTGCTCCTCGTTAATCTTTTTATACGGTTCTTTAAAAATAAATACCAGAAGAATACTCACCAACGTCATAAACAGAATTATCACAAATAATCCCGGATTCATCCGAGCCAGAATCACTCCGGTTACCAGTGCCATTCCCACATCCATAATCAGGGTAAGCGCTATATTTGTAAAAATATCTTTAATCGTAAACGCATCCGAGAAACGCGTGGTAATATCCCCTGTTTTTCTTGTAGAAAAAAATTTCATCGGCAACTTATAAATATGTTCAAAATAACCTAACATCAACGGAATATCTATCTTTAATGACAGGTGCAGCATCATCCATTCCCGAATAAAACTGATCACCGTCTGTGTCAACGACACACCAATAAACACCAATATCATCATTTGAAGTACATTTTCCTGCTTATAGGGAAGTATCTCATCATAGATGACATTATTAAACACAGATGACAGGATGCCAAGTAGCGTCATCAAAAAGGATGCCAGTATTCCATAAAGAAACAATTTTTTCTGTGGAAGCAGCAGCCTTACATAACGGTCAAACATTTTCATTCCCTTGATATGACCTGTCTCAAATTTCTCATTAGGCTTTAAAATCAGCATTGCACCGGTAAAGCCTTTATAAAACTCATCGGTTTTCATCCGCATCAAATCTTTTGCCGGATCTCCGATGACAACATATTTCTTTGTAATTTTAAACACGACAACAAAGTGGGCAAGCCCTTCTTTGGTAACCACATTCGCAATAGCAGGGAGGGTGAACTTACTTAGGAATCCCTCCTTGTCCACCCTCACTGCCTGTGAGGTAAACCCCAGATTTTCAGCGCATTTACTTAAACCAAGCAGATTCGTTCCTTTTAAATCCGTTCCCATCATGTCACGCAGTCTTGTAATTGTCGTTTCTTTCCGGTAATGCAGACAGACCATAGCAAGACAAGCCGCTGCACAGTCTGTTGCATCATGTTGTTGTATGAATGTGTATCTCATAGTTTACCTCTTATGGCTTTCACGGTTTTAATATTTTTTTCCAAAAATCAACCGGAATACTAAAACTCTTTTTCTCTCCTCCCACAATTTTCCCCATCTCACGCTCATTCACTTTTTTACAATTTTTTGGTAATTTCAATTCATTTTTCTTCTGCATTCTACATTTATCTCCTTTTCTTTTGATAGCCTAACTTTAGCATTTTTTTTACCTTTTTCAATAGACATGTGCTATTTGGTAGGTTTTCAGTGCTATTTGGTATATTTCAGGTATATCTTTTTTCAATTAGATAGATTATAATCACTATATTGGTAATTTACACAGGAGGATTGCTATGGATTGGTTAAGAATATATTTTGATTTTACAGAGGGATTATTTTGTTTTTTTACATTAGAATTTTTAACTCCATTAGGCAATAAGGATTATAATGCTACAAAAAAAATACCTTTAAGAATTTGCTACCTTATTATTTCAACCATATGGGCTATCCCGGCAAATATCCCTTTTAGTACACCACTTGACCTATTACTCAATTTTCTTTATATATACTTAATTAGCAATCATAACTTAAAAAGTAGTATTTTCCAATTTTTAAAATATGAAATATATGGTATATCATCTACTTTTATTGTATTTCCATTACTCTGCATAACTGCAGACGATTTTTCTTTAGTAGCTGACAACGATCTCTATTACAACTACAAATTTCTAATTTGTTCCGCTATAACTTATGTCATTCTCTGTCTTTTTGTCTACAGCAAACGTCTCGCTGCATTCCACAACAAAAAACATTACGGCATTGGTTTTTGTATTTCCATTTCATTTGCTATTTTTATCTTAAATTACCTATGTCTTATCCTTATTTCAGAACGTTTTAACACTGCATCGGTTCTCCCTGTGATTTTTTCCCTCATCTTTATTATCATCGCCATCTGCCTGACCGGTTACAATCAAATTTTGCTTTCATTAGAGGAGAATGCCAAACAACAAGTATTGATTTCCAAATACGAATTAGAAAACACTTACTACCAAAACCTAAAGGATTCCATGGATTCATTACGCGCTCTCCGGCATGATTTTAAAAACCATCTGATTATCTTAAACGGCTATGCTGCTCAAAACGATTATGAAAAGCTACAGGCATATTTGCATAAAATCAACGACAACATGACTGATATGCAGGTTATCCAGACCCCTCACGACCTAACATCCGCCATTTTAAATGCCAAATCCTTGCTATGCCGTCAGAAAAATATTTCTTTTCACCACAACTGCAAATTTTCAACAATCTGCATCTCTGATTTTCACCTAATCACAATTCTAGGAAATGTACTTGACAATGCCATCACTGCAGCCGGAAAATTAGAAGACGGTGTCATCTCCTTTACGATGGAACAGACCCACACCTATCTTTCTATCGTTTGCCAAAATAATCATGCTGAAAAGATTGTTGAAAAAAACGGCCGTTTCTTAAGCACCAAAGAAAACCCAGGAATATTCCACGGACTTGGAATCAAAAATATCCAGGACTCCGTCAATACGCTTAACGGTGTTCTGGATATTCAATATGATGAGTTTACTTTTAAAGTTTCCATTTTACTGCCTAATTACAATTAATTTTTCATTCGTTCTGCGCCCGAAGCCGCATAATTTTATTCAGGTGCATTTCCCTCATTTTCGAATGATATTTGCGACTGATAGGTATTTCTCTGTTATTTCCCAGACACACTACCTTCATTTTCACTTCCCTTATCTGCGCAAAATTTACAATATAGCCCTGATGCACATAAAAAAACATATTCTTATCCAATTTTTCGTAGGCTTCTTGCAATGTCATATAACTGACCAATTCCCCATCATCCATATGAAACACGCACTGATTTCGCCTTTTTTCAATATAAAGGATATCTTTCATCTCTAGCAGCGCACTGCCTCGGTTTGTTTTCACTTCCAAATAACGTTCTTTTGCCGCATCTGCATCTTTGCAATACTGCACCTGTATCGCACAGCGATTTAGCAAATGACGCAATTCCGTATACTTCACAGGCTTTATCAGATATCCTAATGCTTCAGCCTGAAATGCTTCATAGGCATATTCCTCATATGCTGTCACAAAACATATCACAGCCATAGGATATCTCTGACGAAGTTCTTTTGCCAAATCCGTTCCCCTCATCTGCGGCATATCCACGTCCAAAAGATAAATATCATACGATTTTTCCACCTGCTCTAATACTTCTAGCAGTTCATTTCCCGAATGATAGGCATCCACAAGCATTTCATTTTCCGTCTCGCTGATGTATGCTTTTAAATATTGTCGAATATCCTCAATAAAATATTCTTCATCATCACAAATTGCTAATCGAAACTGTTGCATTTTTCCTCGTTTCCGTGCCGTTTTGACACAATATACAATCTTAACAAGTATTGAAAATCCTGTCTATTTTCCTGTCTGTTTCTTTCATTCTATAATTCTTTCAAAAAAATGCAATAGACATGTGCTATTTGAACTGGATTCGGTGCTATTTGGTATATACTTTTCTTCTTACACTACTCATCTAGTCTGTTTTCAGCAATTTCTTCATCTTCTCCTCTAATTCTTCCACCGTCTCCACAATTACATCCGCTCCGGCACTCTCTAGTTCCTCCCTGTCACCATAGCCAAACAGGACACCGATACATGCCATACCGTTCTCCTTTGCACCAATCACATCATGCTTTCTGTCACCAATCATGATGGCTTCTTCCGCTGCTATTCCAAGCGAATCTAATGCGTAACGTATCACATCTGCCTTTTTATTGCGGGTGGTATCTAGCGTACTCCCTGCAGCAAAGGTAAAATATTTATCAATATGAAAATACTCTAGAATACGTTTTGCAAAAACCTCCGGCTTTGAAGTAGCAAGAACAATTTTTCCGCCCTGCTCTGTAATAGTTTTTAGAAGTTGTTCCATACCGGGATAAAGTTCATTTTCAAAAATTCCTTTATCTTTAAAATATTCCCGATATTTCTCCACTGCATCTAAACTCTTTTCTCTGTCAAATCCGTAAAATTCCTGAAACGAATCAGACAGAGGAGGTCCAATGAATTTCTCTAAAGTATCTAAGTTTTCCACCTTTATCCCATAATAGTCCAGGGCATATGCCACCGATTTGGTAATCCCCTCCTTTGGGTCTGAGATGGTTCCGTCTAAATCCATAAAAAAATATTGGTAACTCTGTTTCATTGGTTTCCTCCTCTTTTTAGGCATTTCTGTTTATATTACCATTCCCTCACACTGATTGCAAGAAATTCTTTCGTGCAAAACCAAAAGCACTTTCCACACTTTATTCCCGCAATCTTTTCACATTCCGCTTTAAGGATTCCACTGCCCTGTCAACATCCTCTCTTGTGGTACTTCCGCAGAGAGTCATCCGAATGGTTCCCGGTGCGTAATCTTCCGGGGTTTTTAATTCCCTGATAACGTAAGATACCCGCTCTTCTCCGGTGTTGCAGGCGGAACCGCCGGAAGCGCAGATACCGTCTTCATCTAAAAGGATTACTAAGGACGCTCCATCTACATCCCGGAAACTAAAGCTGGCATTTCCAGGCAATCGCTTACTGCGATGTCCATTGATACATACTCCGGGAATTTCATGCACCACCTTTTCCAAGAGATAATTTCTTAGCATGGTTTCCCTGCGAATCCGGTTTCTCATATCTGAAAACGCCACCTCCGCAGCTTTTCCCATGCCCACAATTCCGGCAACATTTTCTGTACCGGCACGTTTTCCCTCTTCCTGTCCACCTCCATGAATAAAGGACGGAATGCTGACACCTTCCCTGATATACAAAAATCCTACTCCTTTGGGTCCATGAAATTTATGAGCACTAGCGCTGAGTAAGTCAATGGGATAACGTCTTACGTCAATCGGTATCTGTGCATATGCCTGCACCGCATCCGTGTGAAAGAGGATGCCCTGCTCTTTTGCAATTTTTCCTATCTGCATAATGGGTTCAATGGTTCCCACCTCATTATTAGCAAACATAATACTGATGAGCGTTGTGTCTGGGCGAATGGCATTTTGTAATGCATCTAAGGATACCATTCCTTTCTCA
>JAQXGQ010000158.1 GCA_029006795.1 Clostridiales bacterium
GAAATTGTAGCAGTATTAAAATTGTAAGAAACATAGCAGGACTATGGAGAAAAGAGGAAAATATGAACTGGAATAAGGAATTTGACGTAACAATGATGGCAGAAAACAGTTCTGTTTATCAATGGGGAAAATTGGAGACCATTTATAACTGTGAGGGGATTGTTTACGAGAAAGAGCAGGAAAAAATCGGTTTCTTTATAAAAAGAAGTATAGAAGTAAAACGAAAAGTAGCACGCAAAGCAGCGGTACTTCTGCGAGAACTTGCAGATAAGCTTTATCCGTTGCCGGAAGATAAGCCGGCGTTTTAAGAGGTACAGTCAGTTGTTTTACGAAGAATATTTGTAGAAACGATAATTGTATGCAATGTAAAAAGACATAAAGAAATGCGTAAAATAAGGCTATATAAAACAGGGAGGAAAAAATATGAGTTGTCTTGGAAATTTATTATGGTTTATTTTTGGAGGATGTATCAGTGGACTAAGCTGGCTGCTTGCCGGCTGTCTCTGGTGCATCACTATTGTAGGAATACCGATAGGAAGGCAGTGTTTTAAATTTGCCAGTGTGTCGTTCTTTCCATTTGGAAAAGAGATTGTCTATGGTGGAGGTACCGTATCATTAATCGTGAATATCATATGGCTGCTTGTTTCCGGCATCCCACTGGCAGTGGAGCACGCTGTCACCGGGTGCCTGCTCTGTATTACCATTATCGGTATTCCGTTTGGACTGCAGCAGTTTAAATTGGCAAAACTGGCACTCATGCCTTTTGGAGCGACGGTAGTATCTTAGGTTTTCTTATAAAATATACATAGGGGGAAGGAAGAAAAATGATAGAAATAGAAGCAGTAAAAGAAGAGCAAAGGGAGATATTGGCTCATCTGATTGAGCTTTATGAGTATGATTTTTCTGAATATGAAGACAGTGATGTAAATGCATATGGCTTATATGGATATTCCTATTTGGACTACTATTGGACAGAAAATAACCGATATGCGTATTTTATTAAAGTGAATGGCAAATTGGCAGGTTTCGCAATGGTTTGCGGGTATTGTTATGTGTCGAAAGACAGCGAGACGCTGTTCATGTCAGAATTTTTTATTATGAAAAAATATCGCAGACAGGGAATAGGAAAGTATGCTGCAAAAGAAGTGCTGCAAAAGCATCCGGGTAAGTGGGAACTTACGGTACATCCTAAGAATCCAATTTCACATAATTTCTGGAAGCGTGTTATTACAGAGATTGCGCAGGGTGAAATGAAAGTAGTGGAACAGGTACCGGATGTATATGATGATGCCCTGGCAACGGCATATCTGTTTGAAATATAGTGTTTGGAGAAATTGAGAAGATAAAAATATTTTCGAATATTTTCGAAAAATATAAAATAATACACAAAACTGCCTTGAAAAAATCGAAAACCGTGGTATAATTTGACTAGCGACGAAGAGGAGAAGAATGTTAGGGGACATTCGAAGGGACGCCGCTGTTAGCAAAAACTATATATAAAGGTGGGGAAAAATGAGTAGACGGATCAAAGCAGGAGTTTTGGCAGCAGTCCTGTTCTTTCTGGCGTGTTTCGTGCCGGTACAGGACACAGTAACGGTAAAAGCAGCAGAGGACTTAACCTTAAAACTGCATTATCACAGGACAGATGGGGATTATACTGACTGGGATGTGTGGCTGTGGGAAGAAGGGGGTGACGGTGCGGCATATGCCTTGGAAGAAGAGGAAGGCGAAATGGTTGCCACCAAAGTGATTACTCCCGGGACAACCTCGGTGGGGTTTATTGTCAGAACGGCTGACTGGACGAAGGATATTGATGCGGATCAGTATATCGACATTGCGGAAATGGTTTCCGGTACGGTTCACGTTTATGTGGAGTCTGGTGTGGAAGGTTACGAAAAGGAGTATGGAGAGGATGCAGTTACGGGAACAAAATTGGTAAAGGCACGTTATGATGGTGAGAATACCATAGAGGTTTCCATGACTGGAGAAATTGAGGGAGACGCGTCAGCAGCTTTTTCGGTAAAAGGGGCGGAAGGAGAAATAGCTGTAACGGAAGTGACATCGGGAGAAAAATTCTCCTATCAGGTGACTTTGTCAGAGCCACTTATAAGCACGAAAAATTATAATATTATATATGAAGGGAATGAGTATAAGATCGTGATGCCGGATATTTATTCTACGGAAAAATTTGAAAACGAGTATACCTATACGGGAAAGGATTTAGGAGCAGCCTGGACAAAGGAAAAAACAACGTTTAAGGTGTGGGCGCCTACTGCAGAAGCAGTGAAAGTCAATCTTTATAAAGCGGGAACGCCTGATGTAGATGACTTGATAGAGCAGTTAGAAATGCAGCAGGGGGAAACAGGTGTCTGGACCGTAGAAAAGGCGGGCGATTTAAATGGTACATACTATACTTATGAAGTAACGGTAGGGGAAGAAACCAATGAGGCGTGTGACCCGTATGCGAGAACTACAGGTGTTAATGGGCAGCGTGCGATGGTGATTGATTTGGAAGCTACAAACCCGGAAGGTTGGGAAAATGACAAAGATCCTCATGCGGATACACCAATTACGGACGCTGTCATCTATGAACTTCATGTGAGGGACTTATCTTCGGATGAAAGCTCTGGCATAAAAAATACTGGAAAATTTTTGGGATTGACAGAAACAGGCACAAAGACAACAGGTGGTAATGCTACCGGGCTTGACCACATGAAAGAGCTTGGAATTACCCATTTACACTTGCTGCCGTTTTACGATTATGGTTCTGTGGATGAAACACAGTTAGATAAAGCACAGTTTAACTGGGGGTATGATCCGGTAAATTATAATGTGCCGGAGGGCTCTTATTCCACCGATCCATATCACGGAGAAGTCCGGGTGAAAGAATTAAAGCAGACCATTCAGGCTCTGCATCAGAACGATATCAGCGTAGTAATGGATGTGGTGTATAATCATGTGCACAATGCCAGTGAATTTTGTTTTAACCAGATTGTCCCGGGATATTTTTCCAGGATTGATGAGGATGGAAAGTATTCTAATGGCTCCGGTTGTGGTAATGATACCGCTTCCGAGCGTTCTATGGTAAAAAAATATATTGTTGATTCCGTTTGTTACTGGGCAGATGAATATCATATTGACGGCTTCCGTTTTGATTTGGTAGGGCTTTTGGATACAGAAACCATCAATGAAGTTGTGGAGGAAGTGCATAAGAGTCATCCTAATGTAATTTTCTATGGCGAGGGATGGACATTAGATACCCAGTTAACCAAAGAAGGGTATCATATGGCAACTCAGCTTAACTCTGAGGAAACACCAGGATTTGCTTATTTCAGCGATACAGTTCGTGATTTGCTAAAAGGACATGTGTTTGACACGACGGAAAAAGGTTATGTGTCCGGAGCTACCGGAGTAGAAGAAGAGGTGGAAAAGTGTTTTATGGGAATGCCTGACTGGTGTAAAACACCATCTCAGAGTGTGAACTATGTTTCCTGCCATGACAATTTAACGTTGATAGACAGAATTTCAAGAGCAACACCAGGTACTTCGAGAGAAGACCGCATAAAAATGAATAATCTTGCAGCAGCAATTTATTTGACATCTGAGGGTATCCCACTTATGCAGGCGGGAGAGGAAATGCTCCGTACAAAAGTGAAAGCTGACGGTGGCTTTGATGAGAATAGCTATGCTTCTTCCGATGCTGTCAATAGTCTGAAATGGAGTACTCTTGATGAGGAAGAATATGCAAAGGTATATGATTACTATAAGGGACTGATTGCATTTAGAAAGGCACATCCGGTACTAAGACTTACGACTGCAGAAGCGGTAAAAGAAAATGTGATTCCGGTAGACGGATTAGAGCCGAATGTCACTGCATTTCAGATTAACGGTGGTGTAAATGGAGAAACTTCTGACGGAATGTTTGTGATTTTTAATCCAAATGCCGAGGCAACAGAAGTGGCACTGCCGGAGGGAGTATGGAAGGTATGTATCAATGGAGAGCAGGCAGGCACCCGAACAATTGAGACAATTACCGATGGAAAGGCTACGGTAAGCCCGATTTCCGCTTTGGTATTAGTTAAAGGAGAAGCGGCAGAAGTACCGGAAACGAAGCAGCCGGAAAATAAAGGAAACAAAACGGCAGGAATCGTTGCAGCTCTTGCAGCAGCGGGAGTTGTGATTGCAGGAATTATCCGTAAAAGAAAAAAATAAGAATTGAAAAAAAGGCTAGTAATTTCATTATGAGTATGTTATAATCTTAAAATGACTGTGATAGTCGTAGTACGCCCTTTTTTCCGAAAAACAGGCAGAACCCCTTGAAAACAGGGCTGCTGGCGACTGGCGTGACGGATATGCTGCCCGGACAAATAAAGCGTATTAAAAACCGTCATGCAAATGAACGGAAATGTACATCGCATTAGTTCCGGCGAAACCGGGATGTTTGAATATTATTAAGGAGGAAACAAGTAATAATGAGTGTACAGGTAGAGAATTTAGAAAAAAATATGGCAAAACTCACCATTGAAGTTGCAGCCGAGGAATTAGAGAAAGCAATTCAGGCTGCATATATGAAAGAGAAAGGAAAAATCAGCATTCCTGGTTTCCGTAAGGGAAAAGTACCAAGACAGATGATTGAGAAAATGTATGGAGCAGGAATCTTTTATGAAGATGCTGCAAATACTTTGATTCAGGAGAACTATCCGTCTGCTGTTGATGAGAGCGGAATTGATATCGTATCCAGACCAACCATTGACGTAGTACAGATTGAGACAGGAAAACCTTTCATCTTCACAGCAGAGGTTGCAGTAAGACCGGAAGTAAAACTTGGAAAATATTTAGGTGTACAGGTAACAAAGATTGATACTTCCGTATCTGATGAAGAAGTTGAGGAAGCATTAGAGAAAGAGAGAAATAACAACGCAAGAACAGTTACCGTAACAGACAGACCTGTTCAGAGCGGCGACACAGCAGTGATTGATTTTGAGGGATTTGTTGACGGTGTTGCATTTGAGGGTGGTAAGGGTGAAAACCATCCGTTAGAGATTGGCTCTCATTCTTTCATTGATACTTTTGAGGATCAGTTGATTGGTAAAAATGTCGGAGATGACGTAGATGTAAACGTTACTTTCCCAGAGCAGTATCAGGCAGCTGAGTTAGCAGGCAAACCTGCTTTATTCAAGGTGAAAATCCATGAGATTAAAGCAAAAGAACTTCCAGAGTTAGATGATGAGTTTGCACAGGATGTTTCTGAATTTGATACCTTAGCTGAGTACAAAGAAGACTTAAAGAAACACTTAGAAGAGCAGAAAGAGAACGAGGCAAAGCGTACCAAAGAGGATGAAGCAATCCAGAAGATTATTGACAAATCCACTATGGAAATTCCGGAAGCTATGTTAGATACCCAGTGTGAGAACATGATTAACGAGTTTGCACAGAGAATCGCACAGAGCGGACTTTCTATGGAGCAGTACATGCAGTTCTCCGGTTTGACCATCGACAAATTAAAAGAGCAGGTTCGCCCGGAAGCTGAGACACGCATTAAGAGCAGCCTTGTGTTAGAGCAGATTGCAAAAGAGGAAAACATCGAAGTTACTGACGAAGAAATCAATGCAGAAGTTGAAAAGATGGCAGCTGCTTATGGCATGGAAGCTGATAAGCTCAAAGAGTACATGGGAGATGCAGAGAAAGAGTCTATGGCTAGAGACTTAAAAGTAACAAAGGCTGTTGACTTAATCATGGAAAATGTAAAAGAGAGAGCAAAAGCAAAAACCAAGAAAGAAAAAGAAGCTGAAGCAAAAGAGGCAGCAGAGGAATAGAAAACTCTGTTTGCGATAAAGCAGGCAATACACACAGACTGGCTCAAAAGAGCCGGTCTGTTTAGGCTTATAAGCAATTATAAAAAATTCTAAAACATAGTAATTTGTATCAATAGAAAACATAGAATGGAGGAAGACACCATGAGTTTAGTACCTTACGTCATTGAACAGACTAGCAGGGGAGAACGTAACTACGATATTTACTCCCGTTTATTAAAAGACAGAATCATTTTTTTGGGTGAGGAAGTAAACGAGACAACAGCAAGTCTTGTGGTCGCACAGCTGCTTTTCTTAGAGTCAGAGGATCCGGGAAAAGACATTCAGCTATATATTAATTCCCCGGGAGGAATGGTAACAGCAGGTATGGCAATTTATGATACCATGCAGTATATTAAATGTGATGTATCCACCATCTGTATCGGTTTGGCAGCCAGCATGGGTGCATTCTTATTAGCAGGTGGTACAAAAGGAAAGAGACTTGCGCTTCCGAATGCGGAGATTATGATTCACCAGCCTTCCGGCGGAGCAAAGGGTCAGGCAACCGAAATTCAAATTGCAGCGGAAAACATTTTAAAGACCAAGAAAAAATTAAATGAAATCCTTGCAGCAAACACAGGAAAACCTTATGATGTCATTGCAGCAGATACCGAAAGAGATTACTATATGTCTGCAGAGGAAGCAAAAGAATATGGCTTGATTGACAATGTAATAACAAGCAGATAATCATGTAACAGGTCAACAAATATGAGGGTACCCTGAAATAGAACGCTTCTATCCGGGATGCCCTCAACGTGTATCAATACAATAGAAAGAAAATTGCTTTTTATTGTCATAAAAAAATGGAGAACAGGGAAAATGGCAGGAAGAAATGAGGAGATATTCCGTTGTTCCTTTTGCGGGAAGAGCCAGGATCAGGTTCGGAAGCTGATTGCGGGACCAAACGGAGCATACATTTGCGATGAATGTGTGGATATATGTGCCGAGATTATCGAGGAAGAGTTAGAAGAGGAAGATACAGCAGTATCCGGGGAAAAGGAAGAAACAGAACAGATTAATCTGTTAAAGCCGGAAGAGTTGAAAGCCTTTTTGGACGAGTATGTAATTGGACAGGATCAGGCAAAGAAAGTGTTGTCTGTTGCTGTTTACAATCATTATAAGAGAATTATGGCAGGTGCAGATTTGGGCGTAGAATTGCAAAAAAGCAATATTTTAATGCTTGGTCCTACCGGTTCCGGTAAGACTTTTTTGGCCCAGACTCTGGCTCGGATATTAAATGTACCGTTTGCTATTGCAGATGCCACAACCTTAACAGAAGCAGGTTATGTGGGAGAGGATGTGGAAAATATTCTGCTGAAAATCATTCAGGCAGCAGATTATAATATCGAGCGTGCACAGCATGGTATTATTTATATTGATGAGATTGATAAGATTTCCAAAAAATCAGAAAATGTATCTATCACCCGTGATGTTTCCGGTGAGGGTGTACAGCAGGCATTGTTAAAGATTTTAGAGGGAACTGTTGCCTCCGTACCTCCTCAGGGAGGAAGAAAACACCCGCAGCAGGAGTTGATTCAGATTGACACCACCAATATTCTCTTTATTTGTGGGGGCGCGTTTGACGGATTAGACAAAATCATTGAGACACGTCTTGATCAGAAAACAATAGGATTTAATGCGGATGTCAGAGACAAAAACGAGTATAACATTGGTGATGTATTTAAACATGCGATGCCACAGGATTTTGTGAAATTTGGTCTGATACCGGAGTTTATCGGACGTGTGCCGGTAACCGTTTCCTTAGACATGCTTGACAGGGATGCGTTAATCCGTATTTTACAGGAGCCGAAAAATGCTCTGGCAAAGCAGTATCAGAAGCTGTTTGAGTTAGATGGTGTGGCATTAGAGATTGATAAAGAGGCTTTTGAATCTATCGCGGACAAGGCATTAGAGCGAAAAACCGGAGCTCGTGGATTGCGTGCGATTATGGAGGCGGTAACATTAGATATGATGTACCATATTCCGTCGGATGAAAGTATCAGCCAATGCAGGATTACCAAAGAGCTGGTAGAAGAGAAGCTGGCGATTGAAAATCAGGAACTGAAAAAGATAGAGGAAAAATAATTTTGGATACAATGATTATGAAAATGCCTGCAGTGGCATTGCGCGGTATGGTAATTTTGCCGGGCATGATTGCTCATTTTGACGTGAGCCGTGAAAAATCCATCAAAGCGGTAGAAGCCTGCATGATGGAGGAACAGAAAATTTTTCTAGTGACACAGCGTGATGTGGAGCAGGAAGAGCCTGCGGCAGAAGATTTATATAAAATCGGTATCATTGCAGAAGTAAAGCAGGTTATTAAATTACAAAATAATATTGTGCGGATATTGGTGGAGGGAAAAGAACGTGCAGAGCTTTCTTCTTTTCTCGACCAGCCTGAATATCTGTTAGCAGAAATTATTCGTTTTGATGAAGCAGTAGACGATGGACTTACCGGGGAAATTAAAACGGCAATGCTTCGCGGATTGAAAGAAACTTTTGCAAAGTATGTAGCGGTAAACCCGCGAATGGGAAAGGAACTGCAACGTCAGGTAAAAGAAAGTGCTGACTTAGAAAAACTGATGGATCAGTTGGCAAATAACCTGCCTTTTCAATATGAAGAAAAGCAGAAAATCCTAGAAGCTGTATCTTTAACAGAACGTTACGAAGTTCTGATGGCATTATTATTAAAGGAAATTGAGATAACCGCCATCAAAAATGAGTTTCAGGCGAAAGTC
This sequence comes from Clostridiales bacterium, assembly GCA_029006795.1. GTDB lineage: Bacteria > Bacillota > Clostridia > Lachnospirales > Lachnospiraceae > Roseburia. The sequence continues at coordinate 8,591 of JAQXGQ010000158.1, forward strand.
AAAGAGCGGGTGGATAAAAACCAGAAGGAATATATTCTTCGAGAGCAGATGAAAATTATCCGGGAAGAATTAGGGGAAGATAATACTGAGTCGGATGCAGACCAGTATATGGAAGCCTTAAAGAAACTTAAGGCGGACAAAGAGGTCAAGGAAAAAATAAAAAAAGAGATTTCCAGATTTAAGAATATCAGTTCAAGTTCCTCTGAAAGCGCCGTTACCCGTGGTTATATCGAGACATTGTTAGAACTTCCCTGGGATAAATCATCAAAGGATAATCGGGATATCAAAAATGCAGAGCGGATTTTGAATGAAGACCATTACGGGTTAGAAAAAGTCAAGGAACGTATGCTGGAATTTTTGGCAGTTCGTAATCTGACAAAAAAAGGGCAGAGTCCTATCATTTGTCTGGTGGGACCGCCAGGAACCGGAAAAACCAGTATTGCCCGTTCTGTTGCCCGTGCCCTTGATAAGAAATATGTCCGCATCAGTCTTGGCGGTGTCAGGGATGAGGCAGAAATCCGTGGACACAGGAAAACCTATGTAGGGGCAATGCCGGGACGTATCGTAAACGGATTGCGCAGTGCCGGAGTAAAAAATCCGCTGATGCTGTTAGATGAAATTGACAAGATGAGTAGCGATTATAAGGGAGACACGGCATCTGCCCTGTTAGAGGTGCTTGATTCCGAACAGAATAGTAAATTCAGGGATCACTATGTGGAGGTTCCTGTGGATTTGTCAGAGGTATTTTTTATTGCAACAGCGAATTCCCTGCAGGATATTCCAAGACCGCTGCTTGACAGAATGGAAGTCATTGAAGTTACCAGTTACACGGAAAATGAGAAGGCGCATATTGCCAAAGAGCATCTGTTAGCAAAACAGATAGAACGAAATGGTTTGAAACAAAACCAGCTTTCTATCAGTGATAAAGCACTTGCTAAAATTATCCGTGGCTATACCAGAGAGGCGGGAGTACGTAACTTAGAGCGTAAATTAGGCGAAATAGCAAGAAAAGCTGCAAGAGATATTTACGAGAATGACAAAAAGAAAGTGAAAGTTACGGAACAGAATTTAGAGAAATATTTAGGCAAAGAAAAATATAGCTTTGACCAGAAAAATGATACCGATGAGATCGGTATTGTACGGGGGTTAGCATGGACAAGCGTTGGCGGTGATACCCTTGAGATTGAAGTCAATATTATGCCGGGAAAAGGGGAAATTCAGCTTACAGGGCAGCTTGGTGATGTGATGAAAGAGTCTGCCCAGGCGGGATTGAGCTATATCCGTTCTGTCAGCATGGAATACCAGATACCGAAGAAATTTTTCCAGGAGAATGATATCCATATCCATATTCCGGAAGGTGCTGTGCCAAAAGATGGGCCTTCTGCAGGTATTACGATGGCAACAGCCATGCTGTCTGCAATTACGAAAACCCCTGTCCGGGCAGATGTGGCAATGACAGGTGAGATTACCTTGAGAGGTCGTGTGCTGCCTATCGGTGGCTTGAAGGAAAAGACTCTTGCGGCTAAAAATGCGGGAATAAAGACCGTCTGCGTACCTCAAAAGAATGAGAAGGATATTGAAGAAATTCCCGAGGAAATCAAAAAGGGATTAGAAATCGTATTCGTGGAAAATTTAAGTCAGGTATTAGAAATTGCATTTGTGCATAAATAAGCGTAAATAGTTCAAACTATGATGTGAGTGCATAAAAATAGGAGCATTTTATGGTCATTAAAAATGTAAATTTGGAAACAGTCTGCGGTATTACAAGTAAGATACCGGACAATGCTTATAATGAGGTGGCGTTTGCAGGAAAGTCCAATGTGGGTAAATCTTCTTTGATCAATGCCCTTATGAATCGGAAATCTCTTGCAAGAACCTCTGCCCAGCCGGGAAAAACACAGACGATTAACTTTTACAACATTAACGATGCCATGTATCTTGTGGATTTGCCCGGTTATGGTTATGCGAAGGCTTCCGAGGAAGTGAAGGCGAAGTGGGGGAAGATGATAGAGAATTATCTACATACCTCAAAAAAATTAAAAGCGGTTTTTCTTTTGATTGATATTCGCCATGATCCCTCTGCCAATGACAAAATGATGTATGAGTGGATGGTTTACCAGGGATTTGCTCCCATTATCATTGCAACAAAGTTAGATAAAATTAAGCGCAGCCAGATACAAAAACAGGTGAAAGCAATCCGGGAGGGACTCGGTGTACAGCCGGGTACTACGATTATTCCGTTTTCTGCGGAGACGAAGCAGGGAAGGGATGAAATCTGGGAAGTGATTGATGGATTAGTACTGCCGGAAGAAACGTTAGAAGAAAGCTGAAGAGCGGGTGTCATAAAGGCACCCGTTTTCCATCTTCGGTCTGAAGTTCTACTGCAATCTTTAAATGCAGTGACATTGTTATACCGTAACGTAGTAACAAATTTTAACAGTTCCGAAACAAGTTCATCGTTGCACTTATGTATGGGTTCGTGATAAAATGAAGTGTAAAAGAAAAAAGTCATTTTTGAAGAAAAATGCAGAAGAAAAAGCTTCTGTCCGAAAAGGGCAGCGGATAAAAAATAGAAAGGCTTGGTAAGTGAGTATGAAGAAGAAAAAAATCGTAATAGCACTTGGACATGAGGCACTTGGCACCACATTGCCGGAGCAGAAAGAAGCTACAAAGCGTACCGCAAAAGCGGTGGCAGATTTTATTCGTGAGGATTATCAGGTGGTAATTACCCACAGTAACGGACCGCAGGTGGGTATGATTCACACAGCTATGAATGAATTCTGCAGACTGTATCCAGAGTATACAGCGACTCCAATGTCTGTCTGCTCTGCCATGAGCCAGGGATATATCGGTTACGATTTACAGAATGCCATCCGTTCAGAACTGCTAAATAAGGGAATTTATAAGCCTGTTGCGACGGTACTGACTCAGGTGGTAGTAGATCCATACGACGAAGCATTCTATAAACCGAGCAAAATTATTGGACGTGTTATGACAGAAGAGGAAGCAGAGGCAGAAGAGAAAAAAGGAAATCATGTAGTGAAAGTAGAAGATGGTTTTCGCCGTATTGTGGCAGCACCAAAGCCGATAGATATTGTAGAAATTGATGCAATCAAGGCGCTTTGCGATGCGGACCAGGTAGTAGTGGCATGTGGTGGCGGTGGTATTCCGGTATTAGCACAGGATAATCACTTAAAAGGGGCCAGTGCTGTCATTGAAAAAGATCTTGCAGCCGGTAAATTAGCGGAGCTTTTGGATGCAGATATGCTTGTTATTTTAACCAGTGTAGATAATGTATGTTTGAACTATGGAACAGAAAATGAGAAACCATTAACAGTAATGACTGTTGCAGAGGCAAAGAAATATATTGCCGAGGGGCAGTTTGGGGAAAATGATATGCTGCCGAAGATACAGGCTGCCATTGATTTTATTGGAGATTCCGCAATCAAGTCTGTTCTGATTACAAAACTGAACAAAGAAGGTACTCATGTGAACGGTGGGCCGGGCACAATGATAACCAAATAAGATTGCTGAAAATATATAAAAAAGGAAGTAACGCATGTTTAGAAAGACTAAAATTGTTTGTACCTTAGGACCTGCTACGGATAATGAAAACGTAATGCGCAGATTAATTGAAGAAGGCATGAATGTTGCCCGTTTTAATTTTTCTCACGGTTCCCATGAAGAGCAGATGGGGCGTCTTTTGATGCTTCGTAAGCTTCGGGAAGAAATGAACCGTCCGGTAGCTGCATTGTTAGATACGAAAGGGCCTGAAATCCGTTTGATGGAGTTTGCAGATGGCAAAGTAGAACTCAAAGACGGACAGATGTTTACACTTACCACAGAAGAAATCAAGGGAGACGCAACTCGTGTTTCCATTACGTATAAGGATTTGCCAAAGGATGTAAAAGTAGGCAGCCGTATTTTGATTGATGATGGTCTTATCGAGATGGAAGTGGCAGAAATCAAACCGACAGCCGGTGCGAAAACAAAGAATGGTGAGACACCGATGGATATCGTGTGCCGTGTCATAAACGGAGGTGCAGTTTCCAATAAAAAAGGCGTCAATGTACCGAACGTGGAATTGTCCATGCCATACGTCAGCGAAAAAGATTACAGTGATATTGTATTTGCTGTGGAAAATGACTATGACTTTATTGCTGCTTCCTTTGTCCGTACTGCGGATGATGTTCTTGCCATCCGTAAGATTTTAGAGGAAAAAGGCGGAGAGGATATCAACATCATTTCGAAAATTGAGAATATGCAGGGCGTGGAGAATATTGATGATATTATTCGTGTTTCTGACGGTATTATGGTAGCGCGTGGAGATATGGGTGTAGAGATACCGTTACAAGATGTGCCTGTGATTCAGAAAATGATTATTAAGAAAGTCTGTGAGGCGGGTAAGAAAGTTATCACTGCAACACAGATGTTAGATTCCATGATGAAGCACCCTCGTCCTACCAGAGCAGAGGCAACAGATGTTGCAAATGCTATTTATGACGGAACCAGTGCTATTATGCTTTCTGGAGAGACGGCTGCTGGAATGTATCCGATTGAAGCATTAAAGACGATGGTTCGTATTGCAGTCCGCACCGAACAGGATATCAATTATGTACAGCGGTTTAAACAGCGCAAAACCATGTGCAATCCGGATGTTACCAATGCGATTTCCCATGCGACCTGTACCATGGCAGGGGACTTAAATGCGGCAGCAATTATCACGGTCAGCAAGTCAGGACGTACAGCACGTATGGTATCAAAATATCGTCCGGACTGTCCAATTATCGGAACCTGCCTTACGGACAAGGTGTACCGTCAGCTGGCATTATCCTGGGGCGTCATACCGCTTTTGATTGAGGAAAAGACTCAGGCAGAAGAACTTTTCGATTATGCAGTGGATGCCGCAGAGAGCGCTGGACTCATTGAGCGTGGGGATGTCGTAGTCCTTACAGCAGGCGTACCTCTTGGCGTATCAGGAACCACCAACCTGATTAAAGTACAGGTTGCAGGGCATATTTTAGTAAAGGGACGCGGTATCAACGACAAAAAGGTATCCGCAAACCTCTGCGTCTGCCACACCGAGGAAGACTTAAAGAATTTTAAGGTGGGGGATATTATCGTTGCTTCCGATACCAATAATCATATGATGGAGCAGATGCGTCAGGCGTCGGGACTGATTGTGGAAGCAGACAGTGACAGCTGTCATGCAGCCATTGCAGGCTTAAGCCTTGACATTCCGGTGCTCATTGGGGCAAAGAATGCTCTGGGAGTATTGAAATCCAGTGCTTATGTAGAACTAGACTGCAAGAGCGGAGTTGTAAGTGCAAATTAAGATAATATGGTGAATGGCAAAGGCAGCCCAAAGTCAGCGATTATGCTGGTTTTGGGCTGTCATTGTATGAAGATTTGACTGGCATCACGATAACTTGAGAAACTATTATTTTTTGATGAAAGAACTTCAAAAAGGAGAGAATGAAAGATTGTGTCACACGAAACTCTACTCACCGCAGGTTGCTGTGACCGGAGTAAGGAGGTAAAATTTTCTCATGATAGTGCGGAAGTTATAAAACTTTACCCAGAACAGGAGATATGCGTAAGATTTAGAAAGAGGGGACATGGAATTTTGTATGCGTATTGTAATAAGCATGGAATGTTTCGAGTAATGGTTTAGGTTATAAAAATCAATTTTTTGTTTGGGGGTATAGCGGTAGAAGAGCAGTTGAATCAGGTAGGAATTGTAACAGAAGAAGAACTGAAATCCCTCGGAGCGAAGCAGGCATGGTTGAAAATCCAGGAAATCGATGAATCGGCCTGTATTCACAGATTGCTGGCACTAGAGGGAGCAATCCGGGGCGTGAAAAAAACGGCATTGACGGATGAATAGTTCAAAAGACAGACTTCTTTTGTTGTTTTTGTAGAAATCAGAAATTACCATTTGTTTTACCGTCTTTCTTAAATTCTTATACTATTTAAGAGTATATATGCAATATCCAATTTTGAAAAATACAAAAAAATAGCACCTTGTCATAGCTTAAGACTATTTCAAGACACTATTTCGTATTATTTATTATAGGTTGCATGGCTGTCAGCAGGGATATGCCGCTTCAGATATTCCAGATAGGCAGTTCCATATCGGCTTAAGGGCATGTTTTTCTGGGTAATAGTGCCAATCCTCATAGTTTCCTCTACCGCTAACGGCTTTGCAATAATGTGTTCCCCGTTTAATTCCTTACTGATGACGCCGGAACTGACGGTATATCCGTTCAAACCTATGACTAAATTGAAGAGCGTTGCCCTGTCCCGGACCTTTATGTTTTTACTTCGGTCTAATGTACTTAAGATTTCTTCGGAGAAATAGAAGGAGTTATATTCTCCCTGTTCAAAGGAAAGGTAGGGATAATCTTCCAGTTCTTCTAAAGTCAAAGCATCTTTAACGGAAAGCGGGTGCTTAGAAGAGATGAAAACATGCGGTTTTGCCACAAATAGTTCTTCAAATTTTAAGTCGTTTTGTTTCAGCAATTTTAATATAACGTCTTTATTTTTCGCTGAAGTATAAAGGATGCCAATTTCACTTTTCAAACGGCTGACATCTTCGATGATTTCATAGGTCTGCGTCTCTCGCAAGGTAAAATCATAGGCGTTTCCACCAAATGCACGAATGACATCCACAAAAGCATTTACAGCAAAAGAATAGTGCTGGCAGGAAACGGAAAATTTAGAACGGTGTTCTTTTTTTTTTAGAAACTTTTCTTCTAAGAGGCTTGTCTGCTCTAGTATCTGTCTTGCATAGGATAGAAAGATATCGCCCTCATTGGAAATGGATACGCCCTTGTTGGTACGGTGGGAAATGGTTATCTGCATTTCCTTTTCCAGTTCGTGGATTGCATTGGTAAGGCTGGGTTGGGAAATAAAAAGTCTTTTTGCAGCTTCTGTAATATTACCGGTTTCCGCAACGGTTACGATATATTTTAATTGTTGTAATGTCACCTGTGAGATACCTTCCCTTTGTCATTTATTGTTAAAAATTAATTTTGCTTATGTGAGAACCATTTTATAGTCTGTAATCAAACACTGCGTTCAACAAAAAGTCTAACATATTTTACCGGATAATCAAGTAAAAAACAGGTGACAGTTTATCTGCCACCTGTTTGAAAGAGAGGTTATCCCATTACAACGTCAACATTTACTTCTTTTTTATCGGTTATTACCGGAATGGTATTTCCATCAATGGCAGTGCCATCTACAGTCATGGAAACAACACCCTTCTGTACATGATTTGGATTTTTCACGGTGATATGGTAAGTTACACCACGGAAATCACGTTTTGCTGTAAATCCGTCTAAGGTATCAGGAATACATGGGTCTACAGTTAAACCATCATAATCCGGACGGATACCTAAGATGAACTGGGATACATCAAGGAAGGTCCATGCAGCGGTTCCAGTGAGCCAGCTGTTTTTCGCCTCGCCAAAGTTCGGCGCATCTTTTCCTGCAATCATCTGGGAGTAAACATAAGGCTCAGTACGATGAATCTCGCTGATATCTTCAATGTAAGCAGGACAGGTTCTGGTATATACCTGCCATGCACGGTTTCCACGTCCCACTACAGTTTCTGCAATGGAAATCCAGGGGTTGTTATGGCAGAAGATACCTGCATTCTCTTTATATCCTGGTGGATAAGAGGAAATTTCGCCAAGTTCTACATGATATTTATGGTAAGGCGGCTGTAAAAGAACGATACCATATTTGGTGTCTAAGTATTTCTCTACCGACTCCATTGCTTTTAAACAGTTTCCTTCTTCTAAGCCGATTTCAGCCATAACGCAGAAGCCCTGTGGCTCGATAAAGATTTTTCCATCTTCACATTCTTTTGAACCGATTTTGTTTTTATAATGGTCATAAGCACGCAGGAACCATTCACCGTCCCAGCCTGCATCCAGTACGGTTTTTTCCATGTCAGCAATGGCTTTTTCGGCAAGCTCTGCTTCCTCAGTTAAGCCTCTGTGACGGCAGATTTCTACATAATCTTTACCGTAACGGACGAACATGCCGGCGATAAATACGGACTCTGCATTCGGTCCCTCAGAAGGTCCGAAAGTCTGGAAGGATTCTCCAGGCTCTGTGGAGAAACAGTTTAAGTTCAGACAGTCATTCCAGTCGGCACGACCGATTAACGGTAAACCATGAGGTCCTAAATGCTCCATGGTGTAATGGAAGGAACGTCTTAAGTGCTCCATAAAATTGGTTGCCTTTGACGGGTCACTGTCGTAAGGAGTCATTTCGTCTAAAATCGTATAATCTCCGGTTTCTTTAATGTAAGCAGCAGTACCTGCAATGAGCCATAATGGGTCATCATTGAAACCACTTCCGATATCAGAGTTTCCTTTTTTGGTTAATGGCTGATACTGGTGGTATGCACTACCGTCTTCAAACTGGGTAGCAGCGATATCTAAGATACGCTCTCTTGCACGATCCGGAATTAAGTGTACGAAGCCTAATAAATCCTGACAGGAGTCACGGAAGCCCATGCCTCTTCCGATACCGGATTCAAAATAAGAAGCGGAACGGCTCATGTTAAACGTAACCATACACTGATACTGGTGCCATACATTTACCATGCGGTCTAATTTTTCTTCGGAAGAAGAAATGGTAAAGTGAGATAATAAGTCATCCCAGTATTCTTTTAATTTTGCTAATGCAGCATCTGCTTTTTCCGCGGTGTCAAACTGCTCAAGAAGAGCATCTGCCGGAGCGCGGTTGATGATACCGTCCTCTGCCGGACCTACCCATTTTTCTTCTACCGGGTTTTCAATATAAGCAAGTACGAATACATAAGTTTTACTTTCGCCTGGAGCTAAAGTTACGTCTAAGTGGTGAGACCCAACAGGAGCCCAGCCGCTTGCGACAGAGTTTTTAGAAGTACCTGTAGTAACTACTTCAGGAGCGGAGTTTTCGCCATATGCGCCAAGGAAAGAATCACGGTCGGTATCATAGCCTTCAATCGGAGCGTTGACAGCATAAACAGCGTAATGGTTTCTACGTTCTCTGTACTCTGTTTTGTGATAAATGGCAGAACCGTGGATTTCCACTTCACCGGTGGAGAAGTTACGCTGGAAATTGGTCATGTCATCCATCGCATTCCAGAGACAGAATTCTACATAGGAAAAAACAGAAAACTGTTTTTCGCTGGTTCCATTGTTTGTGAGCGTCAGCTTGTTGACCTCACAGTTGCAGCCTACCGGAACAAAAGCGGTAAGTTCTGCGGAAAGCTGGTTTTTACTTCCGTTAAAAACAGAGTAACCCATACCATGACGGCAGCTGTAACTGTCTAAATCTGTTTTGGTAGGCATCCAGCCAGGATTCCAGATGGTGTCACCGTCTTTAATATAGTAGTAATGTCCGTTGCTGTCATAAGGAACATTGTTATAACGGTATCTGGTGAGGCGAAGCAGTTTGGCATCTTTATAAAAACTGTAGCCGCCACAGGTATTAGAAATCAGTGAGAAGAAATTTTCGGAGCCAAGATAATTAATCCAAGGCAATGGTGTCTTTGGGGAAGTGATGACATATTCTTTGTTCGTATCATCAAAATAACCAAATTTCATAAGTAAACCTCCATATCATAAATAGATTGCAACCCATCGTTTCGAAAACGATTAAGCTATCGACTTTCTGATTAAAAGTATATCTGCAAAAAAAATAAAAATCAATAGGAAACATTGAAAAATAGGGAAAAGTAGCAGATTTCACAAAAAAAGAAATAAAATATGGAAGAAAGCAACAAAAGGAAAATTAAGTAGGAAGAATAAAACAAAATACGAAAACGTATAAGAAATGATGAAAAGATACTACTTATAATAGAAAAAACACTAATATTCAATGTAAAAATGCACAAAAATAACTGTAAAAAAGTGTGAAACACGACGAAATGACAAAAACATGTTGCATTTCTGGCAAGAATGGAATATAGTAAAAGTACGAAAACGATTAAGCAATTTAAATACAGATTGTTTTCGAAACAGTTGGAGGTTCTGATGGTATCTTTAAAAACGATAGCACAAAAATGTGGAGTGTCCACTGCTACCGTAAGCAAGGCATTGAATGACCAGAAGGACATCAGCGAAGAGACGAAGAAGCGTATAAGAAAGACAGCAGAAGCATTGGGGTATTTTCCCAACGCGGCGGCAAGAGCATTAAAGACCAACCGTTCCTATAATATAGGAGTTCTCTTTGAGGAGGAAGCGGGGAGAGGTTTGACTCACGAATATTTTTCCGGAGTGTTAAATGGATTAAAGGTTCAGGCAGAGAAGTTAGGATATGATATCACTTTCATCAATACCTGTTTTGAAAATCGTAAGATGTCCTATTATGAACATTGCAGATACCGGAACTTTGAGGGAGTAGCGATTGTCTGTGCCGATCATAACGACCCGGATGTCTTAGAACTGATGAATGGAGATTTGCCGGTAGTCACCATTGACTATGTGTATCACAATTGTACGGCAATAAGCTCTAATAATATTCAGGGAATGGAGAGTCTTGTAAAATATATTTACAGGCAGGGGCATAGGAAAATTGCATATATACATGGGCAGGATAGTTCTTATGTTACGAAGGATCGGCTGGCAAGTTTTTACCGCACGGTCGATGAACTTGGACTTCGGATACCGGATACATATGTTCGCACCGCAGATTATCTTGAAACAAAAGAAGCGGCACGGCAGACAAGGGAGCTGCTGAATTTAGAAGAACCGCCCACCTGTATTATTTATCCAGATGATACCTCTTTAATAGGAGGAAGAAATGTTATCATCGAAATGGGGCTTCGGATACCGGGAGATATTTCAGTTGCCGGTTATGACGGAACAAGGATGTCACAGTTATTACATCCGAAACTCACTACAATCAAACAGGACACAGAATTAATCGGGAGCGAGGCAGCAACCAGATTAATTGGAGCTATTGAAAAACCGCGAACAACTCTCGTTGAAAGAGTCGTTATAGAAGGAACGTTAATACCGGGACAGTCTGTAGGATGGATTGAAACTTAATCTGATGGAAAAAAGTTTCAGGTGTCAGCACTTTTACAAGAGCGTAAAGATTAGACCGGAAGTTTCTAAACAACACTATGAACTAATATTTAAGGAGGAGGGTTTTCTATGAAAAAGAAAATCGTGAGCACATTATTATGTGCAACAATGGTAGCAACTATGATGGCAGGATGTGGCAACAGTGCAAACACATCCACAAACACAGGAAGCAGTAATGCAGGAACAGACAGTGCACCGGCTGCTGAAGGAACAGAGGCTGCAGATTCAGGTGAGGCAGCAGCAGAGACATCTGGAGATGAGGGGAAAGTTTTAAACATCTACTGCTGGAACGAAGAATTTAAGTCTCGTATCACAGATCATTATCCGGGATACACCGCAATTGATGCTACTTCAGGAACAATTGGGGATGTTACTGTAAAATGGAACATTACACCAAATGATGACAACGCATATCAGAATAATCTGGATGCAACACTGTTATCTCAGGAAACAGCATCAGCTGATGACAAGATTGACTTGTTCTTAGTAGAGGCTGACTACGCATTAAAATATGTAGATACGGATTACACAATGCCTGTTACCGACCTCGGAATTACAGATGCTGATTTTTCAGATCAGTATCAGTACACCAAAGATATCGTAACAGATTCTAACGGTGTATTAAAAGGTGTTTCATGGCAGGGCTGCCCGGGTGTATTATTCTATAACCGTGAAGCTGCAAAAGAAGTGTTAGGCACTGATGAGCCTTCAGAGGTTCAGGAGTACGTAAAAGACTGGGGTACCTTTAATGAGACAGCAAAGACCATGAAGGATGCAGGATATAATATGGTATCTTCTGTAAATGATACTTACCGTGTATATTCTAACAATGTAACTTCTAAATGGGTTGAAGACGGAAAAATTAATATTGATGAAAACATTATGAACTGGGTAAATGACTCTAAAACATTAGTTGATGACGGCGAGACAGGAACGCATGAGTTATGGAGCGATGACTGGAGCAAAGGTTTCTATCCGGAAGGAAAAGTATTCTGCTACTTTGGACCGGCTTGGTTAGTAAACTTCAGTATGGCAGCTGATACCGAAGGAAGTATCGGTAATGCAGGCGGCTGGGGAGCAACCGAAGGACCGCAGGGCTTTTTCTGGGGCGGTACATGGATTTGTGCAGCATCAGGAACAGATAACCCAAGCCTTGTAAAAGATATTATGCTTCAGATGACAACGAACAAAGAGATTATGAAGGAAATTGTTGTAGATGACGATGACTTTGTAAACAATAAGACAGTCATGGAAGAGATGGCAAATGACAGCAGCTATTCTAGCAAGATTTTAGGCGGTCAGAATCCACTTGGTATCTATTGTGCAGGTGTAGAAAACCTTGACTTAAGCAACCTGTCTGCATATGACCAGGGATGTAACGAAGAGTTCCAGAACGCTATGAAGAACTACTTCGAGGGTAAT
>JAQXGQ010000159.1 GCA_029006795.1 Clostridiales bacterium
TTTTGCAAAGTCACTGAAAAAGGAGAAATATGGCTACAATCTGGATGTGACGCTTATTGGTTTGAAGGAGGATAATCCGCATTTTGATGCTAAAGTAAAAGAGGGAAAAAATAAACTTATTGTATCTTCCGCAATGGCACAGAAATATAATTTGAAAATCGGAGAAAAAATAGTTTTGACAGATGAGGAAGAGGGGTTAGATTATGCTTTTACGGTAGAAGGGATTACACAATATTCCACGGCATTTTACGCTTTCATGGATATAGACAGTATGCGGGAGTTATTTGGGGAAGATGAGGATTACTATAATGTAGTATTTTCAAAACAGGAATTAGATATTCCTTCAGGAAGACTTTACGCGGTGACGTCGAGGGCAGACATTGAGAAAAGTTCCGATGTATTTGTAAATATGATGGTACCTATGATTACCATGTTAAGTATTATTGCGGTACTGATATTTACCGTGGTAATGTATCTGATGATGAAGGTGATGATTGACCGTTCTGCATTCAGTATATCCTTAATTAAGATTTTTGGCTTCCGTATGAATGAAATTCGAAAATTATACTTAAACGGAAACTTCTATATTGTGGCAGTGGGGGCAGCGTTATGTATTCCATTGTCTAAGATGGCAATGGATGCCATGTATCCTTATATGATTGCTAACATTGCCTGCGGTATGAACCTGACCTTTTCCTGGCAGCTTTATGCGCTGATTTACGGTGGAGTAATTTTTCTTTATTTCCTGATTAACCAGATGTTGATTCGCAGACTAAAGGGCATCCTTCCTGCGGAAGTATTGAAAAACCGTGAATGACAGAAAATGAGAAAATCTATCATTAAAGGGAAAAAAGTGGAAAAATGGATTTAGGGTTAGTAAAATATAAGTCAAACCATATTGTATCAATTCGTTTGATGGAAGAAGAAGTATATAATGTTAGAATGTTTCAAAGCAATTAACTGGAAGAAAACAGGAATTTTTGCGGCAGGCGTTTTATTTGGCACGGCAGGCGTAAAGGTTTTGTCCAGTAAAGATGCCCAAAAAGTGTATACAAATTGCACTGCAGCAGCTTTACGGGCAAAGGATTGTGTAATGAAAACGGTCAATGCAGTGCAGGAGAATGCGGAAGACATCTATGCTGAGGCAAAAGTGATTAACGAGGAACGGGCAGCCGAGGCGGAAGCAGCAGCCTTTGCAGATGAAAAGGAAACAGAGGCAGTAACAGAATAATTAGACTAAAGAAAAGAAAACACCTGTGGGAAATGCAGGTGTTTTTCTAAATAAAAGCTCCGGACGGAGGAAGAAAAACATGAAGTTTGTAATTAAACATGAAATAAAAGGAAGAATGCGTATTCATATATGCCAATACCGAATGAGTTTTGCAGAGGCAGATACCCTGCTTTATTTTCTGCATAACCACAAGTATGTAACTTTTGCCAAAGTGTATGAGAGGACTTTAGATGCAGTGATTTCTTATGTCGGTGACAGGGAGAATATCCTTAAGGAATTGCAGCGGTTTTCTTACGACAAGGCAGAGGTACCAGCCGGACTTATTGAAAATTCAGGCAGGGAACTGAATGCAAAATATCAGGAAAAATTAGTGTTCAGGGTTATAAACCATTATGCAGGGAAACTGCTGATACCGGCGTCTGTACGTTACTGCATCATTACCGTAAAATCTCTTAAATATATCTGGCATGGACTAAAAACTCTGTGGCATCGAAAGTTAGAAGTTCCGGTGTTAGATGCTACAGCAATCGGAGTGTCTGTTCTGCACAGTGATTTTGAAACGGCGGGTTCTGTCATGTTTTTGCTGGGGATTGGTGAACTGTTAGAAGAGTGGACTCATAAAAAATCCGTGGGTGATTTGGCGAGAACGATGTCTTTAAATGTGGGAAAGGTCTGGTTAAAGAAGGAAGAAGAGAAAGTCTTAGTTGCCGCATCGACCATAAAGGAAGGTGACAAAGTAGTAGTTCACATGGGAAATGTCATTCCTTTTGACGGGGTTGTGACAGAAGGGGAAGCAATGGTAAATCAGGCATCCCTGACAGGAGAGTCTGTTCCGGTGCTAAAGGCTTGGGACAGTTCTGTCTATGCAGGTACCGTAGTGGAAGAAGGCGAATTGACCATTTTGGTAAAGGCAGTAGGCGGTGCCAGCCGTTATGAGAAAATTGCGGCAATGATTGAAGAAACCGAAAAATTAAAGTCGGCTTTAGAGGGAAAGAGTGCCATTATCGGAAGCTATCATTTTGCATTTGAAGATGAGAAATGTCGAATATCTGAGAGAAAACAGGAACTATTTGCAAGCCTTCCGGCAGAGTATTCCCACCTGTATCTTGCGATTGAAAATCAGTTGGCAGCGGTTATCTGCATAGAGGACCCTTTGCGTGATGAGGCGGAAGCGGTGATAAATTCACTGCGCAGAACAGGAATTTCTAAGATTGTTATGATGACCGGAGACAGTGAGCGCACTGCGGCGGCAATTGCAGCCCGTGTGGGTGTGGATGAATATTACTCCGAGGTTCTGCCTGAGGATAAGGCAAAATTTGTAGAACGGGAAAAAGCCGCCGGCAGAAAAGTCATTATGATAGGGGATGGTATCAACGATTCCCCGGCACTTTCCGCAGCAGATGTAGGGATTGCCATTAGTGACGGTGCAGAAATAGCAAGAGAAATTGCAGATATTACTGTAGGAGCCGATAATCTGTATCAGATTGTTACACTGAAATTAATCAGCGACAGCTTAATGAAACGTATCCGAAAAAATTATCGCATGATAGTGAGCTTTAATACAGGGCTTATCGTTTTAGGTACAAGCGGTATGATTGCGCCTGCCACCTCGGCACTTTTACATAATACGTCTACTTTGGTAATCAGCTTAAAGAGTATGCAAAATCTATTAAGTTAGATTTGTAAAGCCAGGTACAATCCATTCCTCTGATGTGAATTTGTCTGTTCTTCGTTTTACTCTCTGGTAAATGATATGTTTCTCAATAAAAACATGTAAAGTACTTGAAATTCCATACAGATAAGATATAATGTTTAAGATGGTTAAAAAATTAACAAGAGAAGTGAGCGAGGTAAAAACACGATGTATGCTGATGAAAATGTGATTAGAATCAAACATGACGTGCTGTATGAAGTGGCAAAGCTGGCATTTGCGGGTGAACTTGATGCTAAGAGAGACCACATTGCAATGGAGTTAATCCCTGGTCCGACACCGCAGTTTCGCTGTTGTATTTATAAAGAAAGAGAGATTATCCGCCAGAGGGTAAGACTCGCAGAAGGAAAGGCTCCGGGACCTGTGGATGATGGTAATATCATTCAGGTTATCAGTTCTGCCTGTGAGGATTGTCCGATTTCCAGTTACACAGTAACAGAGAATTGTCAGAACTGTATTGGTAAAGCATGTATCAATGCCTGTAAATTTGGTGCTATTGAGCCGGGAAGACATCGTTCCCATATCGATGCGTCTAAATGTAAAGAGTGTGGTAAATGTGCCCAGGCTTGTCCTTACAATGCTATTGCACATTTAAAAAGACCATGTAAATTCAGCTGTCCGGTCAATGCGATTACATATGATGAGAATGGTATCTCTGTGATTGATAAGGATAAATGTATCCGTTGTGGAAAATGTATTCACAGCTGTCCGTTTGGGGCAATCGGCTCTAAAACCTTTATTGTAGATGTAATTGAAGCAATCAAGTCCGGCAAAAAGGTTTATGCAATGGCTGCACCTGCTACTGAGGGACAGTTTGGCGCAGATATTACTATGGCAAGCTGGAGAAAGGCTATGAAAGAAGTCGGCTTTGAAGACTTTTATGATGTAGGTTTAGGTGGAGATATGACCGCTGCTTATGAGGCAGAGGAGTGGGCAGAAGCATATGAGGAAGGTAAAAAGAAAGTAACTTCCTGTTGTCCTGCCTTTGTGAATATGGTTCGTCTTCATTATCCGGAGTTAGCAGAATGTGTTTCCACAACTGTTTCTCCGATGTGTGCCGTTTCCCGTCTGATTAAGGCAAAAGATCCGGATGCAGTGACGGTATTCATTGGACCGTGTCTGGCAAAGAAATCCGAAGTGGCAGATCAGAAGATTGAAGGAAATGCTGATTATGTATTAACATATAGTGAAATCCGTGCCATTATGAAAGCAAAAGATGTTGTATTACAGCCATGTGACAATGACGATCAGGAAGCATCTGTTTTTGGTAAGAGATTTGCAAATTCCGGTGGTGTAACGGCTGCGGTATTACAGAGCTTAAAAGAATCTGATAAAAATATTGAGGCTAAGGTATGTGTTGCTAACGGAGCAGCAGAGTGTAAGAAGGCATTATTATTATTGAAGGCAGCAAGATTGCCGGAGGATTTCATCGAAGGTATGGCTTGCGAGGGTGGCTGTGTAGGTGGTCCAAGTGCTTATTGCGACCAGTTCTCATCTAAGAAGAACCGTGATGCACTGATTGCTGGGGCAGATGGACGTGGTATCCATGAGAATATAGGTAATTACGATATGGACAACATTTCTATGCACCGTGAATAATTGAATATGTAATAAAAAAGTGGGCTGTAAAAAAGTCACATAAAAGAAAAATTGCTGAGGTTGCGAGACTTCAGCAATTTTTTTGTATAATTAATTTATGCAACTAAATTCCAATAGCATACGAAGAAACGCCAGAACTGACATTTGCCGGTTCTGGCGTTTCTTGATTAGGTAAATTATATTGAATGAAGACTTAATAAAAAATGTTGTAATAGAACGCGTTGTTCTGTAGTAAGCATAGATACATTGAGTGTTGCATCGGCGGTGGTTTGCTCAAAGCCTAGTAAATAATCCGTAGAGCAATGATAGAGATTTGCTAATGCCATAAGAATTTCAACACTGGGAGTACGTTCGCCACTTTCATAATTTGAAATAATAGAAGGAGATACGTGGATGGCATTTGCTACATCGGAGAGATAAGTAAAGAACAGATGACGGTAGGAAAACCATTGTTATATGGCAGTGTTCTGGCAATTTTATTTGTTGGATATTATCTAATTAATATGCAGGGAAGAATTAGACAGAAGATAGCTTATGTGTTGCTTTTAATTGCGCTGATGAGATCTTTTAAATATTACAATCTCAATTGTATGTGGCATGGTATGCAGCCACCGATGGGGTCACCGTATAGATTTGCTTTTATATATGTATTTTTGATTATTGAGATGGCACATGCAGGATTTCTCTGATGTTAAAGAAGAATTTTCTATCTTCGACCAAAAATTTCTTGAGGAAATTTCTAAGATGAAAGAGAAAAATCTTGCAGTAGAGCTTCTTAAAAAATTGATTGCGGAGCAAGTGCATATCTACAGAAGAACATATGTAGTTAAAACAGAGAAATTCAGTGAGATCATTCAGGAAGCAATGAATCGTTATCTTAATGGTATGCTTACGAATGAGCAGGTTATTGAAGAACTTCTTAATCTTGCAAAACAGATTGCAGCAGCACAAAAAGAGGGTGAATAGTTAGGTCTTACTGCTGACGAATTGGCTTTCTATGATGCACTCACAAAGCCACAGGCAATTAAAGATTTTTATGAAAACGAAGAACTGATTGCTATTACAAAAGAACTGGCTGAAACTCTCAGAAGAAATAAGACAATTGATTGGCAGAAACGTGAGTCAGCAAGAGCAAAGATGCGTATGCTAATTAAGAAACTTTTGAAAAAACACAAATATCCACCGGAAGGTATGGAGGATGC
>JAQXGQ010000160.1 GCA_029006795.1 Clostridiales bacterium
GTGGTATAACATAGTCAGAACAAAGGAAATGAAATATTTTCAGAAGTTCAGGAAACAATAATAACCAGTAGTCAAACGGCGAAAGTGCCGCGTGTGTATGAATGGAGGAATGACTTATGTTAATGCCTAGTATCTTTGGAGAAAGTTTAATTGATGATTTGTTTGATAATTTTGCACGTCCGGCGAATACCGTTGCCAGATACAACGATATGACAGTGAATGTAATGAAGACAGATATTAAAGAGAGTGGTGCCGGATATGAACTCGACATTGACCTTCCGGGTTATAAGAAGGAAAATGTGAAGGCAGAGCTGAAAGACGGATATCTGACAATTACTGCAACAACAAACAAGGATAACGAGCAGAAAGATGAGAAAGGCAAGTATCTCCGCAGAGAAAGATATTACGGAACCTGCAGCAGAAATTTCTATGTGGGTGAGGTAGTAGAGCAGGAGGATATCAAAGCAAAATTTGAGGATGGTATCTTGAAGGTATTTGTACCGAAGAAAGAAGCAAAGCCTCAGGTAGAAGAGAAAAAGTATATTACCATTGAGGGCTAAAAAATGCATTCCTGCGGGAATCATTTCATCAATGACGAAAAGACGGGAATGTTCTGTAAAAAGACATTTCCGTCTTTTTAAGTGTGTGAGAAAGGGTATTGTGAAACGGAGGTGAGGAGAATGCCAAAACGAGACTACTATGAAGTCCTTGGAATTAGTAAGAATGCAGATGAAAAAGAGATAAAACGGGCTTACCGTAAACTTGCAAAGAAATATCATCCTGATACGAATCCAGGGGATAAGCAGGCGGAACAGAGATTTAAAGAAGTGACGGAAGCATACAATATTCTAAGCAACCCGGAGCAGAAAAAGCTATATGACCAGTTTGGCTTTGCTGCTTTTGATGACAGTGCGAAAGACAGTGAGTTTTACCGTCATGCTGCAAACGGAGGATATGCCGGTGGATTTGATTTTGGAAACGGAGGACGTTATACCGAATATCATTTTGAAGGCGGGGATATGGATGACCTGTTTGGCAATATTTTTGGGGATATGTTTCACGGAACATTTCAGAATGGATTTGGGCAGGAGCACAGCCGGAAGCAGAGCCGAGGAGGGGATATCCACTCAGAAATTACCATCAGCTTTGACGAAGCGGTGTTTGGCTGTGACAAGGTAATCCATTTTGAGGACAGCCGGATGCAGCCTCTAAAGGTGCATATTCCTGCGGGGATTGATGAGGGACAGAGTGTACGCTTGAGAGGAAAGGGAAGGGCGGGCACTTCGCCGGGAGATTTGCTGCTGAAAGTGCATATTACCGGGAAGAAAGGGTATGAGCGAAAAGGAAGGGATGTGTATACCACAGAAAGTATTCCATATACAACAGCTGCCCTTGGTGGTACAGCGCAGTTGCATACCCTTTATGGAGCAGTGCAGTGCAATATACCGGCAGGAACACAGTCTGGCACAAAAATTCGTCTGAGAGAGAAGGGGGTTGTCTCTATGAAAAACCCTTCGGTTCATGGAGATGCCTATGTGACAATACAAATACAGGTGCCAAGAAATCTGACATCTGAGGAGAGAAGAAAATTAGAAGAGCTAGAACGGCTACAGAGTAAAGGCAAAAGCACCACTATATACAGGTAAGGCACAGACGAAGGATAATATTTTTTGTGTCACTTGTTTTTTGAATGATTCAAGGTATAATTGTTTACTAAAATGTATTTTACTAAAACGTATTTTAACAAAAGGTATTTTACCATATTTCAGAGATGTGCGGAAAATGTTTCCAGTGCATCTCTTTTTTATTCAATAAAATCTATTTTTTTAATATACTTGACAACTGTGTCCATATACTGTATATATAAATATATACAGTATATGGACAGTAAAGGGGAAAAACATGCTAAAACTGGATGATATCAGTAAACATCTTGGTACATTTCATATAGAACATATATCCTTAGAACTTCCACCGGGTTATATCATGGGACTAATCGGGGCAAACGGGGCGGGAAAGACCACACTGTTACATCTGATATTAGGACTGTACAAGCCGGAGACGGGAAAGATTTTTATAGATGGAATGGACTATGAGACGAAAGAACGGGAAATACAGGAATTACTAGGAGTGGTTCTTTCCGAGGAACTATTTTACGGAGCAGATACCTTGCTGCAAAATGCGGAGTATTATGGAAAATATTACAGGAATTATGAGCGCCCGCTGCTGTTAGAATATTTAGAACGTTTTACCCTTCTGCCGGATCAGAAATGCAGTCAGCTCTCCCGTGGGGAAATGCTGAAGTTTCAGTTCGCCTTTGCACTGTCACACCATCCGAAACTTCTGGTATTAGATGAGCCAACGGCAAATTTTGATCCGGAATTTCGTAGTGAATTTTTTGCAGTGTTAAAGGAGTTTATTGCAGAAGGAACGAGCAGCGTTATACTGGCGACTCACCTGACGGAAGATTTAGACAGAATTGCAGATTACATTACTTATATTGACAGAGGGAAAATGGTATTTGCCGAGGATATTGAGACAGTCAGGGAACAGTATCGGCTTGTCATGGGAGAAACCTACAAGATAAAACTTCTTCCGCGGGAAAGTATCATATATAAGGAAGAAACGTTTTATGGTACGAGGGCACTGATACGTCATCGAAAAAGAAACGTCTACGATAAGGCAGTAACGGTGACAATTCCGTCCATAGAAGAGTTGATGTATTTTATGACAAAAGGCAGGAAAAAGTGATGATGAAAAATATAATTCGTGAATATTTTGCCGCATTTAGGTGGAGGAGAATCAAAGAGGGTTATCGTGGTAGTAACTGGTGGTTTTTCATTTATATGTTAGTTGTAGTGCCGATGATATTTACAGGAGGAATATCCGAATCATGGCAGAATGTACTTGCTTTTTATAGTTTGATAGTTCCGATAATGTTTCATCTGTTTACAGTGCCGCTGCATCCTTTTTCGTTACCGAAAATGATGTACTTATGTCCAATGACAAAGGATGAGAGAAGAGCGTATTTAAAAAGAACATATTCTGTTAAGGTGTTATTTTCATTTCTTGCGGCATTGTTGGGGGCGGTCGGTTTAATGGCAGCAGGAGGTTATGATATTTTTTTAACAGTCATTGCTTTTGTGTTGTCAATTCTGATTATTTTTGCTACCAGCCTGCAGACGAGAGCGGTGGGAAATGGTGCAGACTGGTCAAAATCAAAAGACAGGTGGGAAACAGTAACACTTATTTTCTTCCTGTTTCAGGCAGTTATTTTGGCAAATGAAGTCGCAACAAAGGAAATGTGCAGCCCGACAGAAAAAATAGTATATCTTGGAATACTCCTTTTCATAGACTTACCGCTTACCTTAAAAATACTGAGTTTTTGGAATGAGACAGTGGAACGTATGATGTACTATGAAAAGAG
>JAQXGQ010000161.1 GCA_029006795.1 Clostridiales bacterium
TTATGGTATATCACCGAGAAATGTGGGGCAGTATTTTATGCAGGAGGCATTGATGACGAGCGCCACAGAGATTCCTCTTGTGATTATCAAAGGTATGGCAGGAACCGCAAAGACCTTCTATTCGTTAGCAGTGGGAATGGAAAAAGTCTTTAACAATCCAAGCGGAGAGTACAGAAGAATCGTTGTGTGCAGACCTAATGCACAGTTTGATGATGATATCGGATTTTTGCCGGGAAATGAACAGGAGAAAATTGCACCTCTGATGCGCCCAATTATGGATAATCTGGAACAGATTTTAGATTCCGATGAAAAGAAGCGCTACGAGGATGAAACGATGCTTCAGGATAAGGTGATGGAAGTGTTTGAGCGGGGCATTATTCAGACGGAAGCTCTGAATTATATCAGAGGACGTTCCATCGCAAAAACTTACCTGATTATTGATGAGGCACAGAATATGACGCCGAATCAGGCAAAAGGTATTATTACCCGTGCCGGAAAAGACACGAAGGTGATATTGTTAGGAGATCCAAACCAAATAGATAAGCCTTTTTTAGATGAAAAGACGAACGGGTTAAATTATGCGGCAAAATGTATGAAGGGCAGTCCGTTCTGTATGCAGTTGACCTTGTCAGCTGAGGAATGCGAGCGTTCCGTGTTAGCGATGGACGCAATAAAAAGATTATAGACAGAGGGTATAAATTTGAATTATAAGGAAATGAAAGAGAATAAAGAAGTTTTAGCTTTCCTTGAAAAGGGAAATGCCAATTTAGGGATGCTTGGGTATACTGACCATTCAAAGAAACATTGTGCCATTGTGGCAGAGCATGCGGCAATGATTTTGAAAAAATTCGGTTATTCGGAGCATGAAATGGAGTTGGTGCGGATAGCAGGTTTTATGCACGATATCGGAAATGTGATTAACAGAAGCCGTCATGCGGAGTACGGGGCAATTCTGGCAAATGATATTTTAAAACAGACAGATATGCCGGTGGAAGACAGATTGACAATTGTCTCAGCCATCGGAAACCATGATGAGTCCACAGGAGGAGCAGTAGATGCCATTTCTGCAGCATTAATCATTGCGGATAAAACAGATGTGCGGCGCAACAGAGTCAGAAATAAGGACAAGGCAACCTTTGATATTCATGACAGGGTAAATTATGCGGTGACAGAGGCAAAATTAAAAATTAACCCGGAAAAAGGGGTAATTTCTTTAAATCTTCAGGTGGATGAGAGTATCTGCACGATGTATGAATACTTTGAGATTTTTCTTGGAAGAATGATGATGTGCAGACATTCGGCAGAAATATTAGGAGCAAAATTCAAACTGACGGCAAATGGAAGCAAGGTATTATAGAAAAGGCTGTCCGGTTCTAACGAAAGAAACCGGATGGTCTTTTTACATTTTTTCAAATATTTTACATGGATATGACGGAGAGTTGACAGGGTAATGTTATATTGAGTAAAACTGGATAAGGAGGATATCTATGAAAAAAGCAGTAAAAATGTTTCTGTCACTTTCTCTTGCAGCAAGTATGACACTTCAGACGATGCCTGTTTTGGCAACGGAAATGCAGGTGCAGGAAGGGATAGAAACAGAAGAAGAGGTCTCTCTAGAGGCATGATGGATGAGGAAATCGAAAAGGCGGGCAGAGGAGAAGAAGGCTACATCGGCATAAAAATCAATTTTCTTACGGATAAAGTTATCATTGATAAACTGATAGAAGCATCAAAGGTAGGCGTGAAAATAGAATTGATTGTAAGGGGCATTTGCTGTCTGAAACCGGGTGTGGAAGGAATGACGGAAAATATCACAGTCATCAGTGTGGTAGGACGTTTCTTAGAGCATTCCAGAATTTACCGTTTTGGAAAGGGCGAGAAAGAAAAAATTTATATTGCATCTGCGGACTTTATGACAAGAAATACTGTCCGAAGGGTAGAGGTGGCAGTACCTATTTATGATGAAGCCATAAAAGAACGGATACGCCACATCTTTGATACGATTATGGCAGATGATGAAAAAGGAAAGCAACAGAACGAAAAAGGAGAATATCTTGACAGAGAGATAAATGAAAAGAAAATAAATTCCCAGGAAATTTTTTACGAGGAGGCATATCAGGAGTAAACCTGATATGCCTTTTTCCTTTCTTGAAAAGATTTTATTGAACTAATACGGTATTGTTTTTGAATGTTGGGATAATAGTTGCAGTTGCGGTAGGTGCCATAATAGTTCTTTTTCCTGTTGGAGTTGTGGAACCCCCTATGCAGCTCGATGAGGCAAAAGTAAAATTATTTGACCACGAAGCGGATCAGATAATAAGCGAAGGAAAAAACGAAGATGTTGTTTTTTATTTTGACAAATTGTATAATAAAGAAAAGCTAGAGTGTATTCAAAGATTTGCATGATTATGTCTGTATATACAGGTCAAAAAATGATTTCAGAGAATAAGAAAACAAGAAATAAAGTGGAATTTACAGATAGGAGATAATGTATGTTAGTAATTGGAACCAAAGCTCCTGATTTTGAATTACCAGATCAGAATGGAGATATGCATAAATTAAGTGATTATGCAGGAAAGAAAGTAATTTTATATTTTTATCCAAAGGATAACACAGCAGGATGCACAAAACAGGCATGTGGCTTTTCAGACAGATTCCCTCAATTTACCGAGAAAGGTGTAGTAATTCTTGGCGTTAGTAAGGATTCTGTAGCATCTCATAAGAGATTTGAAGAGAAATATGGACTCGCATTTACCCTTTTAGCAGATCCTGAACGTAAGGTTATTGAAGCATATGATGTATGGAAAGAAAAGAAAAACTATGGCAAAGTTTCTATGGGTGTAGTAAGAACTACATATCTTATTGATGAGCAGGGAATCATTGTAAAAGCCAATGATAAGGTTAAGGCTGCAGATGATCCTGAAAATATGCTTAGGGAATTAGACTAATGAAGATTATATTATCTCCGGCAAAAAAGATGATTACCGATATGGATAGTATAGCGCCAATGGGATTGCCAGATTTTATTGATAAGACAACAGAGATATTGGATTGGATGAAGGGAAAGCAGAAAGATGAACTGAAAGCAATATGGAAATGTAATGATAAGATTGCAGAACAGAACTTTCATAGATTAGAAAACATGAACCTTTATAAAATGCTTACTCCTGCTATTTTAGCATATGAAGGAATAGCATTTCAGTATATGGCACCATCTGTATTTGAAGACAAGCAGTTTGAGTACTTACAAAATCATCTGAGAATATTGTCGGCGTTTTACGGTGTTCTAAAGCCAATGGATGGTGTGACACCGTATCGTTTGGAGATGCAGGCGAAAGCTGAGATAGAAGATGCAAGAAATCTGTACGATTATTGGGGTGACAGCCTATATCACGCAGTGATTGATGACAGCAGGATTATAGTGAATCTGGCATCCAAAGAATATTCAAAATGTATAGAAAAATATCTGCTTCCCAAAGACAGGTATATTACGATTACATTTTGTGAATTATCAGGTGACAAGCTGGTAACAAAAGGTACATATGCTAAGATGGCTCGTGGCGAAATGGTCAGATTTATGGCAGAGGAAGAAATTGAAAATCCAACTGATATCAAGAAATTTAACAGACTTGGATATGGGTTCAGGGCAGATTTATCATCAGATGCAGAATATGTTTTTGAACGAAAAATAGAAGAATGATTTAAAAAAGATGCTTTATACAAGCATCTTTTTTTAAAATAGGAATAATAATTATTTTTATTTGACATAAAAGATAAGACAATATATAATCATTATTAAGAACAATTCCTAATAAGGAGAACATATGAAAATAAGTAGAAGGAATACCATTCAGAAAGACCTGGTACGAAAGGCTGTCTGTGAGATGAAGGGACATGTTACAGCAAATGAAGTATACGAATTTATCAAGAATGTCAATCCTACAATTGGAAAAGGAACTGTATATAGAAACCTTGACATATTAGTAGAAGAAGGTGCTGTCAGGAAGATTGAGATTGCTGATGGACCGAATCGCTTCGATTTCACTTTAAAGAACCATTATCATGTAAGATGTATAAAATGTGGTGATATGTTAGATGTAGATATGGATGAAATACCAGACTTACTG